>NZ_RCNW01000016.1:0-16755 GCF_004307605.1 Pseudomonas sp. Sample_24 | reverse complement strand
GGCCCGAGAAACAGCGGCTGGTTGATGCCGTTCTTGCGCTTGATGGCGAAGGTCGACAGGTTGCGAAAACCGAGCTTGGCGTAGAGGCTTTTCGCCTGGCGATTGTCGTGCAACACCGACAAGTCGAGATAACTCAGCCCACGGCTCATGAAGTGTTCGATCAAATGCCGCACCAGCACTTCACCGACGCCAGGCCGCGAACAGCGCGGATCGACCGCCAGGCACCATAGGCTGCTGCCGTTTTCCGGATCGTTGAAAGCCGTGTGATGATTGAGCCCCATCACGCTGCCGATCACCGCACCGCTGTCGTCATCTTCAGCCAGCCAATACACCGGCCCGCCGTCATGCCGTGGGGTCAGCAAGGTCGGATCGACGGGCAACATGCCGCGTGACTGATACAGCTGATTGATCGCATTCCAGTCGGCTTCGGTCTGCGCACGGCGGATGCGAAAACCGCGAAACACCCGGGTGGCCTGACGGTAGTCACTGAACCACAGGCGCAAGGTGTCGGACGGGTCGAGGAACAACTGGGTCGGTTCCAACCCCAATATTTGCTGGGGGGCGGCAACGTACAGGGCAATGTCGCGCTCGCCGGGCTGTTCGTTGAGCAGTTCTTTGGCGAGGCTGGCCGGATCGGCAAAGGTATGGCCGATCAACAGGCGACCCCAGCCGCAATGCACGGCAATCGGCTCGCCGCCCAATGCGCTGCCGTCTTCGGCCAGGCGCGCCTGCAAGCGTTCGTAGGAGGGCGCCTGACCGCGTAACAAGCGTTGGCTGAAAGCCGTGGCGTGAGGTTTCATCGATCAGATTCCTTGTTCACTGAGCCACAGGTTCAGGGCCGCCAGTTGCCACAGTTTGGAGCCGCGCAGCGGGGTCAGTTGCCCTTGCGGGTCGGTCAGCAGGCGGTCGAGCATGGCCGGGTTGAACAGGCCGCGATCCTGGCTGGGATCGAGCAACAGTTCGCGCACCCATTCCAGCGTGTCACCTTGCAAATGCTTGAGACCCGGCACCGGGAAGTAGCCTTTCTTGCGGTCGATCACTTCACTGGGGATCACCAACCGCGCGGCTTCCTTGAGCACTTGCTTGCCACCGTCCGGCAATTTGAATTTGCCCGGTACGCGAGCCGACAACTCCACCAGGCGATAGTCGAGAAACGGCGTACGCGCTTCCAGTCCCCAGGCCATGGTCATGTTGTCGACGCGCTTGACCGGGTCGTCCACCAGCATCACCGTGCTGTCCAGACGCAGGGCTTTGTCGACGGCCGCGTCGGCGCCAGGTTGTGCGAAATGTTGCTTCACGAAGTCGCCGGCAGCGTCGTTCGCCGTCAGCCATTTCGGCTGCACGGTGGCGGCGTAGTCGTCGTAACTGCGATCGAAAAACGCCTCGCGATAAGCGGCGTATGGATCACTGGCGCCATCCACCTGTGGATACCAGTGATAACCGGCGAATAGTTCGTCGGCGCCTTGGCCGCTTTGCACCACTTTGCAATGCTTGGCCACTTCCCGGGACAGCAGGTAGAAGGCGATGCAATCGTGGCTGACCATCGGCTCGCTCATCGCGCGGAACGCGGCGGGCAGTTGCTCGATGATCTCTTTTTCGTCGATGCGCAGTTGATGATGCTGGGTGCCGTAGTGCTTGGCGATCAGGTCCGAATACTGGAATTCGTCACCGCGTTCGCCTCCGGCATCCTGGAAACCGATGGAAAACGTCGACAGGTTTTCTACCCCGACTTCGCGCAACAAGCCCACCAGCATGCTCGAGTCGACACCACCCGAAAGCAGCACGCCAACGTCCACCGCTGCCCGTTGGCGAATCGCTACCGCCTCGCGGGTGCTGTCGAGCACGCGATCGCGCCAGTCTTCGAGTGTCAGATTCATCTCATCGGCGTGTGGGCCGTAGGGCAAGGTCCACCAGGTTTTCTGCTCGGTGCTGCCATCGGGTTCGATGCGCATCCAGCTGGCCGGCGGCAGTTTTTCGATGCCTGCCAGCAACGTGCGTGGCGCCGGGACCACCGCGTGGAAATTCAAATAATGATTGAGCGCCACCGGGTCAAGGATCGGGTTGATGTCGCCCCCCTTGAGCAGCGCCGGCAATGCCGAGGCAAAGCGCAGGCGCTGGCCGGTGCGCGACAGATACAACGGTTTCACGCCAAGGCGATCGCGGGCAATGAACAGGCGTTGCGCATCGCGCTCCCAGATGGCAAAGGCAAACATGCCGTTGAGTTTCGGCAGCAGAGCCTCACCCCAGGCGTGAAAGCCCTTGAGCAGCACTTCGGTGTCGCCACCGGAATAGAAGGCATAACCAAGGCCTTCCAGCTCCGCACGCAATTCCGGGTAGTTGTAGATGGCGCCGTTGAAGGCCAGGGACAAGCCCAGTTGGTTGTCGATCATCGGCTGCGCAGAGCCGTCCGACAGGTCCATGATTTTCAGGCGTCTGTGGCCCAGGGCAATCGGCCCTTGGCTATGGAAACCCCAGGCATCAGGACCGCGTGGTGCCAGGTGATGGGTGATTCGCTCTACAGCTGCAAGGTCTGCAGGTTGATTGTCAAAACGTAACTCGCCAGCTAATCCGCACATAAATTCCTTACCGGTTTTTCCGTTGGGGAGGGTGAAACGCTACCGCGCCAAAACAGCGGGTACTCAGAAACTGACCCGCTCGGATTTCAGGAGTTTTAGATCGATACGTTATAAGTGGCGGCTGTCGGACGAATGGCTCCTACCTGAAACGGCTTGTGCCAGTGGCAATAGATATTGCTACGAAGCATAGGAATACTTGCTCGGACGCCACGGGATCAGCCCTGATATTCGAATTATCATTTGCCCGTTGAGCGCCGTAGGCTGAACGCATCTGAATGCAATAAGGACATTGCACATGCTGCCAACACTCCCGAAAACAAATCCTCCTGCCGTGACATTTACCCCGGCGCATCGGCTGGACGCACTGGTAGAACACACCGCTGACCTGGACAAGGCCGAGGTCTTGCAAAGGTCCATTCCGGACTGGCTGGCCAACGCCGACCTGGCCCAGGCGCAAGCGCTGAAGACAGCCTTTGAGCAGGCCCATGTTTGCCACACCCGGGCGCGCGAGGCGCTCGACAGGCTGAAGCCGCTGGATGTGTTCTGCAAGGAACAATTGACCGACTTGCTCAAAGCCAAGTGGTCAGTCGAGTTCGAAGTCGAGCGCGATACGCTGGAGGTCAGCACCACTTCGATTACTTCGACAAGCATGTTCCCCGTCGATTGGACTGGTACCGTCACCACCCAATCCCGCAGCCTGCTCCACGCCGCCATGGAGAACTTCACCCTCGGCGAAGCTGGCACGAATGGATTTTCCAAAGAATCGTTGATTCGCATCAATGGCAAGCCTCAGACAGCAACAGTCATCACCCCTGCGCACTTCGCCACGTTGTGCCGCGAACTGGACCTCGGTGGCCGTTACCAGCAACACATTGACCAAGCATTGGCGCTTCCCCCCAGAACCCTGGGTGGCAGTGCGGCCAACTCAGCGGCTTCGGCTGCTGACATTCGGCGCCTGAAATTGCTCGATATGCAGGTCGCCGTGCACATCGCCTACATGAAAAAGGACATCAGCGCCGCAGCTCATACCCTCCTGAACAGCGTGATCACGCAAGATGTTCCGGTGGCAAGCATCCGAAACGCGCTGTTCGATGGCGTACCGGTGATGTGGCAGGGCTTGATGATTCATGACGTCTGCATCTCGGGTGCGCTGGTGTTCAGCAATCAGTCGATCGATACCCACGCACAGGCGAAATGCATCGTCTACATGCCGAACGAGCCCCGTCGACCGCTGTATGAATACGCCTCGCTGGACGAGTTCAAGGTTTACCTTACACTCAAGTTGCAAACCAAAAGCTACCGAGCGGTGTTCGCCAGGCAATACCTTTGCGGTCACGATAAGACGAAGTTCTTCACCTCCTTTGACAAGGACAAGGCGTTAGGTCCGATGGCGGCCACGCCGGCGACCTGTCCTTCGGATTTTTTCTTCAGTGCTTTTATCGAAAAGACCCAGCAGGATGCGCAAGTGTTGGCGGTGCCGACAGAATCGGTCGATGAACAACAACGGGAGAAAACACGTAAAACGCTGATGGAGGCGAGCCTGGTCCTGCTCAACGCAGCGTCGTTCTTCGTTCCTGTACTCGGGGAGTTGATGGCCGCGGCGGCCATCGTCGAAATTGCCGGGGAGGTGTATGAAGGGGTGCAGGACTGGACGCACGGCCAGCGCACCGAGGCCTTGTCGCATTTACTCAACGTCGTGGAAAACGTCGCGCAGATGGCCGCGTTTGTGGTGGGCGGCAAGGTGGTGACGTCTGCATTCAGTCGAATCGCAGGCGAACAGGCGACCTTTTTCGACGGTTTTGAGGCGGTAACCGGTCGTCATGGCGAACCAAGGTTATGGAAACCCGACCTAAAGGCCTACAAACAGGCAACGCCACCGGCAGCGACACTGCGACCTGATTCGAACGGCCTCTACAAGGACGGCCAGCGCACGTTGATCCTCATGGACGGGGCGCCGTATCGCGTCTCGCAAGATCCTGCGACGAAAGCGTGGCGCGTCGACCATCCCGTGCGCCAGGATGCTTTTCAGCCCACTCTCGTACGTCACGTCGAAGGAGGCTGGCGCCATATCCATGAACACGTATACGAATGGCCAAGCGGTTATGCGCTCAAACGGCTCAGCCCTGGCCAGACCGGGCTGAGCCACAGCGACATCGTGAGCATTGGCGCCATCACCGACCTGTCACCGGCGCTTGTGCACCAATTGCACGAAGCAAATCTGCCCTTGCCGGCGCGGATCAAGGACTGCATCGAGCGGTTCAAATTGAATCAGGGTATCAATCTGCTGATCAGGCGAATGGAGCGTGGAGAATTCTCCGGCACAGCCCATTTGCAGGAACAACTGCATACGTTGCCGACATTGCCCGGTTGGCCCAAGGAGCGATTCATCGAGGTCGTCGACGATAAACAGCAGTTCGTCTCGCGCCACCCGCAATCGGCGACGGTTGATGAGGCCAACCGCGTGCCTGTCAGCGAGTCCGAGCTGAAGTCAGGAAAGTTGCTGGAGACCGTGATCAATGGCCTGTCTTCCAAGGAAGTCGAAGGCATCATCGGCGCCACGACAGAGTCCAAACCCGCGCTGCTGGCGCAAAAAATCGGCACGGCGCTGAAAGGCAATCGCCGGCCCCTGATGGAGCAGCTGTATAAAACCTACGATGGCATTGCCACTGGCGACGTTGCAACGTTGTGCGACCAGGTTACCGACCTTCCGGTGCGCGTGGCCGAGGAGCTGTTGAGCAATGCCTCTGGCAGAGACCGTAGCTTACTTCGTGAGCGCAGGATCCTGGGGCTGGATCTGGCGCAACAGGTCAGTGAGGCACAGTTTTCGATCAGGCAGGATCGTGCCCTCACCGGGTTTCGCCTGCCGTCTCTGGCCAATGACGATACCGACAACCTGGCGCTCAGGTTCATGGATCGACTGCAAGGCTGGGACGACGGGTTTCGCCTGGAAGTACGCCAGGGATCAAGCACCGGCACCTTGCTCGACAGCGTTGGCCAGGCCACTGCACCCGCGAAGGGCGTGATCGTCAAGACGGCTTCGGGCTATCAAGTCAGCCAAGGCACTGGCACCACGCTCACTACACGTAGCAGCGAGCGCCTGCTCGATTCTATTTATCGCGCATTGCCGCAAACCCAGCGCACCCGCATGGGCTTGTCCGGGATCGAGGCGCAGGATGTTTCACGGTTGCAGACCCGTCTGTTGGTGGCAACATCACGGGATCCGCTACGCACCGCACGGATGCTGCGCAATGAACGCACAGAGCTGGCGCAACATTTTTCCAGCTGCGTACAGGCTGACCCGCCTGCGGCAAACGTCTATGCACAAGCCTTGATTCGCAAAGTCAGAAAGCTCTATCCGTATTTCAGCGATGCCCAGGTTTCGTCTTTTCTCGACGCGGCAGGCAGCACCCAAACGTTGCGGGTAAACCGCATCAAGGCGCTCGAGCAGCAGCTCAAGCAACTGCGCGAGGTCCTGCGCAACTGGTGCGCCGATGACGAACAAATGAAGAAGTTGCCCGGGCAACTCAACGACCTGCGAGTCAGTCGTCGTCAGGTGGCCGATGCCATCGAAAACTGCTGGCGCCGGGTCGCGCCGCCGAGATGGCCGCAGGATCAGCCCTACACAGCGCTCAATCTTCAGCGCAACCCGGTCGGCCAGATGCCGACGCTGACCGAACAGGACGTTGCGCATGTACGCAGCCTCGCTATCACGGACATGGAAGCAGGCGATGAGTTGGCCTATTTCCTGAGGCCGTTCAAAGGGTTGGTCACCCTGGAGCTGGACCGCAATCGGCTGACGCGGTTGCCTGAAATACTGTCGCATATGCCCGACCTTCAGCATTTGAGCCTGAACGGCAATCAAGTGGCGCTGACGGAGCACACGTTGCGCAAACTGGCCGACATGCGCACGTTGCGCACGCTTTCGCTCAGCGGCAACCGTCTGGGAGCCACGCTGGATGTCAGCAAAATGGCCAACCTGCAGGCCTTGATTCTCAGCGACACACACGCCACCGAACTGCCTGCGGGATTTGACCGCTTGCCGTACCTCAACAGAGTCGACTTGCGCGGTAACCAGATTCGAGAGTTGCCGGACTGGCTGTTTGATGTGCCGCAACGCTTCGCCCAATTCATCAACCTGCGATACAACCCCTTGTCCGCAGCCAGTCGCGCGAAACTGCAGTCTTACCGTGACAGGACCGGTATCGGCATGGGGTTCATGGCGGACGATGCCAAGGTGACCAGTGAACAGGTCGCCAGGGACTTCTGGATGCCGGATTCACGGGAAGCTGATTACACCCGGCGCAACCGCACATGGCTGGCGCTGAAGAATGAGCCTGCGTCGCCGGGACTCTTCCAGTTGCTGGCCGAGGTGGGGAACTCGGCGGACAGCCGTTTTGTGCATGAAGACATGACTCGTCGGGTATGGAACGTCATTGACGCGACAGCCGCTGATTCGGCGTTGCGCGAGCGGTTGTTGGCGCTGGCGGTGAAGGCCAACTGTACGGATTCCGCGGCATTGATTTTCAGTCACCTTGAAGTGGCGGTCGAAATCGACAAGGTGGTGAAGGCGTCTGCCAATGCTCACGATGAAGCCGCTCGACTGTTGAGCCTTGGGCGAGCTTTGTTCTGCCAGGACACCCTAGCCGGGATTGCCGAGGAACATGCGCGGGCCAACCCCAGGCTTGATCCCGTGGAAGTGGAATTGGCCTACCGAACCGGTTTGGCCGAGCGGCTGGAGCTGGTCGGCCAACCTCGGCATATGCGTTACGCATCGCTCAGCGGTGTGACGCAGGCAAACCTGGACACTGCTTACGCCCGAGTGACCACGGCATTATTGTCGCCGGCGTTGCTGCGGGATCTGAGCACGCGTTCATTCTGGGTCGACTTCTTGCGTAAGCATCACGCTCAACGTTTGAATCGCCTCGCCGCACCCTTTCACGTGCGAATGCAGGCGGCCTTCGAAGGCGAGGCGACGCTGGGCACGCGCTATCGCGCCCATGTCGATGGCATCATGAATCAGTTGCAGCAGGCCGAGACCACGTTGCTGGAGGAACTGACCACACAGGCGCTGGCGGCGGACGAGACGAAAACCTGTTTTATCCTCGATTGAGCGTCTCAGGCCTTGCCGCGAATCAATCGGCGCAAGGCAAAACGGTTCGGGTGGCAGGCTTCGGCCACCGCCCTGGGTAGAGGCAGCGGTTCGTTATCCAGCCAGGCGGCGAGCAATTCGCCGGACAGCGGCGCGGTGATCAAACCACGTGAGCCGTGACCGCTGTTGACGTACAAGCCGTCGAGCCATGGGCATTCGATGTCCGGCACTTGCCGGGCATCCTTGGCGAGTGCCGCATAGGCCTGGGCGAAAGCCTGACTGTCGGCCAACGGGCCGACAATCGGCAGGTAGTCGGGGCT
This sequence comes from Pseudomonas sp. Sample_24, assembly GCF_004307605.1. NCBI lineage: Bacteria > Pseudomonadati > Pseudomonadota > Gammaproteobacteria > Pseudomonadales > Pseudomonadaceae > Pseudomonas > Pseudomonas sp. Sample_24. The sequence continues at coordinate 8,770 of NZ_RCNW01000016.1, read as the reverse complement.
GGTGCAGCGAAACGCCGCCCGACCCTGGAGGCTTTCCGGGGCAAGCGTATCGGCCCCCAGTCGCGTGACCAGATCGTGGGAAATCTCTTCGAGCATGGCCAGGTTACCCTGGTGTTCGGCGATGGTCGGAGTCAGGTCGTCGCTCTTGAAATCGAAACTGGCGCCGAGGGTATGTTCGCCATGGCGCGCGGGGGCGACATAGCCTTCGGCACATACCACCGTGCTCAAGGCCTGGCTTTGCGGGGTTTGCGCCAGGCGGGTGATTTGCCCGCGAATGCGTTTGAGCGGCAATTCTGCGCTTTCGGCGAAGCGTTGAATCTCGGCGGCACCGGCCAGCACGACCACGGGGGCGCTGGCGAGCAATCGCTCGCCGTCCCACGCTTGCCACTGGCCGTCGACCTTGCGCAGTTGCACGGCATCGTGGTGTGTCAGTATTTGAATGTTGTGCTGTGCAACCTGCGATTGGCACAGCGCCGGAGGATGCACCCAACCACCTTCGGGAAAGTACATGCCGCCGTGCGCCAGACCGATCCCCGCCAGCGCCTGGGCCTGGGGCTGATCGATCAGGTGCAGCAGGTCTGCGGGAAACGCCTCGGCCAATTGCGCCTGTCGTTCGGCTTCCCTGGCATTGAACGCCAGTTGCAGCACGCCGCAATCGTCCCAGTCAGTGCCACGTTGCAAGTGCTCCAGCAGTCGTCGGGTGTAGCCGAAACCGCTGACGATCATTTGCGACAGCGCGGTGCCGTGCGCCGATAACTTCAGGTAAAGCACACCCTGTGGATTGCCGGAGGCCTCCTGGGCAATGTCGGCGTGGCGCTCCAGCACGCTCACTTGCCAGCCTCGCGCTGCAAGACTGGCGGCGCTGGCGCAACCGGCCAGCCCGGCGCCGATCACCAGTGCCCGGCGTTCACCCGTCAGCGGTGCAGGGCGGGCAAACCAGGGTTTGGCCGGGATTGGCGCAGCAACCTCCTGCGGCCACCCGAGGAATTCTCCGCGCAGGATTTCCCATTTATGGCCGATGCCCGGCGTGCGTTTCATCTTGAAGCCCGCGGCGTTCAGCAGCCGCCGAACCCAACCGGTACTGGTGAAGGTACTGATGGTCGAGCCGGGACCAGCCAGTCGCGCCAGTTCGACGAACAGTTCGGCGGTCCACATGTCAGGGTTTTTCGCCGGGGCAAAACCGTCGAGAAACCAGGCGTCGATTGGCCCGTCCAGTTGCGGCAGTTGCTCCAGTGCATCGCCGATCAGCAAGGTCAGCGTGACCCGGCCGTTGGCCAGTGTCAGGCGCTGAAAGCCTTGATGGATGGCCACGTACTGCGCCAGCAGTTGATCGGCAAATACCTTGAGCTGCGGCCACAGTGCCAGGGCGCGCTGCAGGTCGGCGAGGCTCAATGGATATTTTTCGACGCTGACAAAATGCAGCCGCGCATCGGGCGCCGCATGTTGCTCGAACACCTGCCAGGCACAGAGAAAATTCAGCCCGGTACCAAACCCCGTTTCGCCAATCACCAACCGGCCACCGGGTGGCAACGCGGCAAAACGTTCTGCCAGACGATTCTGTTCGATGAACACGTAGCGGGTTTCGTCCAGCCCCGACTGATCGGAGAAATACACATCGTCGAACACACGCGAATACGGACGACCTTGATCATCCCAGTCGAGCTGGGCGTGGGGCAATACAGGTTTCATGGCAGGCTCGGCAACGGCAAGGTGGCCATTCTAGCCGATCACGGGCGTGGCGCTTGATCCGCCTTTGTGGCGAGGGAGCTTGCTACGCCTTTGTGGCGAGGGAGCTTGCTCCCGCTCGGGTGCGAAGCAGCCGCCAATGTTTTTGGCGGCAGCTACGCTGTCCAGCGCAAGCAAGCTCCCTCGCCACAGGTTTCTCGCGGCTGCGAAAATTGGATTTGTCTCACGCAAGAGAGGTCCATCCGCTAGTCTTGCTCAAATCTGCAAGGGAGCCGTTCATGTTCGAATCCGCTGAAATCGACCACGCCATCGACAAAGAAACCTACGACGCCGAAGTGCCGGCGCTGCGCGAAGCCTTGCTCGAAGCGCAATTCGAGCTTCAGCAGCAAAAACGTTTTCCGGTGATCATCCTGATCAACGGCATCGAAGGCGCCGGTAAGGGCGAGACGGTCAAATTGCTCAACGAGTGGATGGACCCGCGCTTGATCGAGGTCCGCACGTTCGATCAGCAAACCGATGAAGAACTGGCACGCCCCCCGGCGTGGCGCTATTGGCGGATGCTGCCGGCCAAGGGGCGCATGGGGGTTTTCTTCGGCAATTGGTACAGCCAGATGCTGCAGGGCAGGGTACATGGCGAATTCAAGGACCCGCGCCTGGATCAAGCCATCAATGGCGCCGAGCGCCTGGAAAAGATGCTCTGCGATGAAGGCGCAGTGATCGTCAAATTCTGGTTCCACCTCTCCAAGAAACAGATGAAGGCGCGCCTCAAGGCGTTGGCCGACGATCCCTTGCACAGTTGGCGCATCAGCCCACTGGACTGGCAGCAATCGCAGACCTACGACCGTTTCGTCAAGTTCGGTGAGCGTGTCCTGCGTCGCACCAGCCGTGACTATGCGCCGTGGCACGTCATCGCTGGTATGGATGCACGCTATCGCAGCCTGGTAGTGGGCAAGATTCTGCTCGAAAGCCTGCGAGGTGCCTTGCAGCGGCCGCAGATCCATCCGGACAAAGTCAGCGCTGCGCCGGTGTTGCCCAGTGTCGATCAAGTCAACCTGCTCGACAGCCTGGACCTGACCCTGCACCTGGAAAAAGACGATTACGAGGAACAGTTGGTGACCGAGCAGGCGCGGCTTTCCGGGTTGATGCGGGACAAACGCATGCGCCGGCACGCCCTGGTCGCGGTGTTCGAAGGCAACGACGCAGCGGGCAAGGGCGGGGCGATCAGGCGAGTGGCGGCGGCGCTCGATCCACGTCAATACAACATCGTGCCGATTGCCGCGCCCACTGAAGAAGAGCGTGCACAGCCATACCTGTGGCGCTTCTGGCGACACCTGCCGGCACGGGGCAAATTCACCGTGTTCGACCGCTCATGGTATGGCCGGGTGCTGGTGGAACGTATCGAGGGTTTTTGCAGCCCGGCGGACTGGTTGCGCGCCTACAGTGAAATCAACGATTTCGAAGAACAGATTGGCGATGCCGGGGTGGTCGTCGTCAAGTTCTGGCTGGCCATCGACAAACAGACTCAAATGGAACGCTTTCAGGAGCGCGAAGAAATTCCTTTCAAACGTTTCAAGATCACCGAGGATGACTGGCGCAATCGGGAAAAGTGGGACGACTATCGCGCCGCTGTCGGCGACATGGTCGACCGCACCAGCACCGAAATCTCGCCGTGGACGTTGATTGAAGCCAACGACAAGCGCTGGGCACGGGTCAAGGTGTTGCGCACGATCAATCAGGCACTGGAAGAAGCGTTTAAGAAATCCGATAAACACGCCAGGAAGGCCAACAAGGGCAAGAAGTGAGGCGATGGTTGCGCATACGCGGGGTGAATGATTGTCGCGGTTGGTAATTGGGTGGGCTTATGCTCGGGCCACTCTCAACCGACAACAACAATGAGGTAATGCCATGCGTGAAGTGGTGATCGTCGACAGCGTGCGGACCGGCCTGGCCAAATCCTTTCGCGGCAAGTTCAACCAGACCCGTCCGGACGACATGGCAGCGCACTGCGTCAATGCCTTGCTGGCACGCACCGGCATCGACCCGGCCAGCGTCGAGGATTGCATCGTCGGCGCCGGCTCCAATGAAGGCGCCCAGGGTTACAACATCGGGCGCAACGTCGCGGTGTTGTCGCGTCTGGGCATCGGTACCGCCGGCATGACCTTGAATCGCTTCTGCTCGTCAGGCTTGCAGGCGATTGCCATCGCTGCCAACCAGATCGCTTCCGGTTGCAGCGACATCATCGTCGCCGGTGGGGTCGAGTCGATCAGCCTGACCATGAAAAGCGTCAACACCGATAACCTGATCAACCCGCTGCTCAAGGAACAGGTGCCGGGTATTTATTTCCCGATGGGCCAGACCGCCGAAATCGTCGCCCGCCGCTACAACGTCAGCCGTGAAGAGCAGGATCTGTACGCCCTGCAAAGTCAGCAACGCACCGCCCAGGCACAGGCTGCCGGGTTGTTCGATGATGAAATCGTGCCGATGGCGGTGAAGTATCGCGTTGAAGACAAAGCCACCGGGCAGGTGCAGATTCTCGACGGTGTCGTCGACCGCGATGACTGCAACCGTCCCGACACTACGCTGCAAAGCCTGGCCGGATTGAATCCGGTTTTCGCTGAAGATGGTTCGGTGACGGCGGGCAACTCGTCGCAATTGTCGGACGGCGCGTCCATGACGCTGGTGATGAGCCTGGAGAAAGCCCTGGCGCTTGGCTTGAAGCCAAAAGCGTTTTTCCGAGGATTCGCCGTGGCCGGCTGCGAACCGGATGAAATGGGCATCGGCCCGGTGTTTTCGGTGCCGAAACTGCTCAAGGCCAAGGGCTTGCAGGTTGCCGATATCGATCTTTGGGAACTCAACGAAGCGTTTGCCTCGCAATGCCTTTACGCGCGCAATCGGCTGGAGATCGAGAACGACAAGTACAACGTCAACGGCGGCTCAATCTCCATCGGCCACCCGTTTGGCATGACCGGTTCGCGTCAGGTCGGCCACATCGTTCGCGAGTTGCAACGGCGCAATCTGCGTTACGGCGTGGTGACCATGTGCGTGGGTGGCGGGATGGGGGCGACCGGGTTGTTTGAGGCGGTTCGGTAAACGCCTCGGATTTTGTCATGACTGTTAAATAGCTATCGCCAGCAGGCTAGCTCCCACAGGATCTGATGGGCGACACAGATCCTGTGGGAGCTAGCCTGCTGGCGATGAAGGCGACTCGGTTTATCCATTCGTCGCCATATTTTTCATCCGCTCTATATAAGCATGAATCTCCCGCGCAGCCGCCTCGACATTGGCAAATGGCCCCTCGAGGGTGTTTTCCCGGGTGCTGAAATACAACTCCCCATTCACCCGACATAACCGATCACTGCGAAAGTGCAGGCCGGGAGCGTTGTCCTGGGCGCGCATGCCATACATGGCGAATCTCCTGAAAGTGTCCTGTGGATCCAATCAGCTTATGCAAGAACTACTTGCGGCGCCTGTCGATCCGATCAGCGGCAGTTCGTCAATCAAACGTTGCGACCTGCACAGTTTCATTCGCGGCCAGACGCCAACTGTGCCTGTGTACTGCGCGCCGGTGCGCCTAGAATGCCGGTTACTTGTCATCGGGTTTCGGGGTTTGCATGCACATTTCATCGGGTCGCTGGGTCTACGGTTTGTTTCTGGCCCTGCTGACTGCGTTGCTGTGGGGAATCCTTCCCATCAAACTCAAGCAGGTCTTGCTGGTGATGGACCCGGTGACGGTCACCTGGTTTCGCTTGATGGTGTCCGGCAGCTGCCTGTTCCTGTATCTGGCGGCGACCAAACGCCTGCCGAGCCGCAAAGTGCTCGGGCCACGCGGCGGCTGGCTGGTGTTGATGGCGGTACTGGGGCTGGTGGGCAACTACGTGCTGTATCTGATGGGGCTCAACCTGCTCAGCCCCGGCACCGCGCAACTGGTGGTGCAGATGGGGCCGATCATGTTGTTGATCGCCAGCCTGTTTGTCTTCAAGGAGCGTTTCAGCCTGGGGCAGGGCATTGGCTTGCTCGTGCTGCTGATTGGCTTCGTGCTGTTTTTCAATCAGCGTCTCTCTGAGTTGCTCACGTCGCTGAGCGATTACACCGCCGGTGTGTTGCTGGTGCTGTTGGCGTCCACGGTCTGGACCTTTTATGCCCTGGGCCAAAAGCAATTGCTGACGGTGTGGAATTCGTTGCAGGTGATGATGGTGATCTATCTGTTTTGCGGGCTGTTGCTGACACCGTGGGTGCATCCGCTCGAAGCATTGCAATTGAACCCGTTGCAAGGCTGGTTGCTGCTGGCATGCTGCATGAACACCCTGATTGCCTACGGCGCGTTTGCCGAAGCACTGGCGCATTGGGAAGCATCGCGGGTCAGTGCCACGCTGGCGATTACACCGTTGGTGACGTTTGCGGCGGTTGCTCTCGCCGCCTGGTGGTGGCCGGACTATGTGCATGCCGAGACCATCAATGGTCTGGGGTATGGCGGGGCGGTATTGGTCGTGCTGGGTTCGGCGCTGGTGGCGTTGGGGCCTTCGTTGATTGCCGGGCTGAAGGCGCGGAAAATGCGGATGGCGGCCGGTTAGACCGCGTTATCGTTCATCGCGGGCAAGCCACGCTCCCACAGGATCAAGGCGATCACAATATCAGTGAACGACACAAAACCCTGTGGGAGCAGGCTTGCCCGCGATGACGGACTTGCAGGCGCTACCAATCTCAGCCCTTGGCCCCGGCCTCCAGCATATTCTCCGGCCTTACCCACGCATCAAACTCTTCATCGGTCAGATACCCCAATTCCAGTGCCGCCTCGCGCAAGGTCAACCCTTCGGCGTAAGCCTTCTTGGCAATCTCCGCCGATTTGTCATAACCGATGTGCGGGTTCAGCGCCGTCACCAGCATCAAGCCTTGCTCAAGGTGTTCTGCCATTTTCTCGGCATCCGGCTCAAGGCCTGCTATGCAATGTTGCTGGAAGTTGCTGCAGCCATCGCCGAGCAAGCGGATCGATTGCAGCAGGTTGTGAATGATCACCGGTTTGAACACGTTCAATTGCAAGTGACCCTGACTCGCGGCAAATCCGATGGCAACGTCGTTGCCCAACACCTGACAGGCCAGCATCGACAGCGCTTCGCACTGGGTCGGGTTGACCTTGCCGGGCATGATCGAGCTGCCCGGCTCGTTGGCCGGTAGCTTCACTTCGGCAAAACCGGCACGCGGTCCGGAACCGAGCAGGCGCAAGTCGTTGGCGATCTTCATCAACGTCACGGCGAGGGTTTTCAGTGCCCCGGACAAGGTCGTCAGCGGCTCGTGCCCGGCCAGGGCGGCGAATTTGTTCGGTGCGGTAACGAACGGCAGGCCGGAAAGCGCCGCCAGTTCAGCAGCGATGGCTTCACCGAAACCGTGCGGTGAGTTCAGCCCGGTACCGACCGCCGTACCGCCCTGGGCCAGTTCACACACCGCCGGCAGCGCGCTGCGAATGGCCCGCTCGGCGTAATCGAGTTGCGCTATAAAAGCCGAAACTTCCTGGCCGAAGGTGATGGGTGTGGCATCCATCATGTGCGTGCGCCCGGTTTTCACCAGCTTCATGTGACGCGCTGACAGTTCAGCCAGCCCGCCCGACAGTTCGCTGATCGCCGGCAGCAAATGGTGCTGCACGGCCTGCACGGTGGCGATGTGCATGGCGGTGGGGAAGCAGTCGTTGGAACTCTGGGAACGATTGACATGATCGTTGGGGTGCACCGGCGATTTGCCGCCGCGCGGATTGCCCGCCAGTTCGTTGGCCCGGCCCGCAATCACCTCATTGACGTTCATGTTGCTCTGGGTGCCGCTGCCGGTTTGCCACACCACCAGCGGAAACTGATCGTCATGCTGGCCGGCGAGTACCTCATCCGCCGCTTGTTCGATCAGCCGGGCGATGTCGGCGGGCAAGTCGCCGTTGCGGTCGTTGACCCGTGCCGCCGCTTTCTTGATCAGCGCCAGACCGTGCAGCACGGCCAGCGGCATCTGTTCGTTGCCAATGGCAAAGTTGACCAGCGAGCGTTGTGTCTGTGCGCCCCAGTAGGCCTCCTCCGGGACTTCAACCTGGCCAAGGCTGTCGGTTTCGATACGGCTCATCGGTCACACTCCTGTAAGTCTGATTGCGCAGTTTAGGCCGTGATCGCCGGCCGGGGTTCCATCTGTCTCGCTTGCAACCATTGAACCCCTCTAAATCAGGCGCGACAAGGCTTGGGGTTGAGTGACAGCGTTTTTTAGGCGCAGAATGGACGTCCTTGGGGTTTTACCTCGCCTGCTAGAAAAGGAAACTCGATGACTCGTCTTCGTGCCATCTGTACCGCGGTTGCATTGGTTTGTGCCAGCGGCCAGGTTTTTGCCGACACCGCCAGCCACAACGCCAGTGCCGAGGCCTTCCTGACCCTGGCGCATGCTGACAAATTGGGCACTCCGGTGTACATGCAAGTGCAGCAAATGTTTGCTCAACGCTTCCAGCAAACCAAAGCCCCGGACTCGAAAAAAGCGGTACTGGAAACCTACCAGGCCAAGGCCAACGCCGCCCTGGACCAGGCCATTGGCTGGAACAAGCTGAAGCCGGACATGGTCAAGCTCTACACCACCAACTTCACAGAGTCGGAACTCAAGGACCTGGTCGCCTTCTACAAATCGCCATTGGGCAAGAAAGTCCTGGAAAAAATGCCGCAACTGACCCAGCAATCGGCCCAGATGACCCAGGCCAAGCTGGAAAGCGCGGTACCTGTCGTCAACAAACTGCTGGCCGACATGACTGCCGAGCTGGAGCCCAAAGGCGCCGCTGCGCCAGCCAAGGCCAAGCCTTAAGCGGAGTTCTGTATGACCATGCAACAACGCATCGAATCGACGCTGGGCCTGCTTCAGCCCCAGCATCTGCAGGTGCTCGATGAAAGCCACATGCACAGTCGCGGGTTACAGACGCACTTCAAGGCTGTAGTTGTCAGCCAGCAATTCGAAGGGCTGAACCGGGTCAAGCGCCACCAGAAAGTCTACGGCACGCTCGGCGAGCTGATGGGCGAGTTTCATGCGTTGGCGCTGCATACCTACACGCCTGAAGAATGGGCACAGATCGACGCGG
>NZ_RCNW01000089.1:0-16966 GCF_004307605.1 Pseudomonas sp. Sample_24 | reverse complement strand
TGTAGATCTCGGTCACTTCACCCTTGAAGGTGCGCTTGAAACCGGCCAGTGCGTCACGGCCGCCCTGGTAGTTGGGCGCCAGGATCACCATCTTCTTGTAGCCCAGCTCATTGGCGGCGACACCGGCCATCTCGTGCGGGGTGTCGTTCTGGTAGGAGCCGACGAAGTAGTTGGCCATGCATTTTTCACCGGCCAGGGTCGAGGGCGCAGTGTTGTTGCTGACGTAGAAGGCGTCCTTGGTGGCGGTGTTGATCACGGCCGCCAGCACGTTGGAAAAAATCACCCCGGTAAACAGCGAAATGCCGTCCAGGCTCATGCGGTCGGCGATCTGCTTGGCCTTGGCCGGTTGCAGGCCGTCATCTTCCACGATGAGTTGCACCGGCACGCCGCCGAGCTTGCCGCCTTCCTGATCGATCGCCAGCTGGAAGCCGTCTCGCGAGTCTTCGCCCAGGTAGCCGGCGGGGGTGGAGAGGGTGGTGATGAAGCCGATTCGGACAGGCTCCACGGCCTGGGCAGCCGTCGCTGCGCAGAGGGAGGTTGCCAGACATGCACGCAATACCAGGTTTTTCATGAGGCGGCCTATGAAGTAGGTCGTGCCAACGCACGGTAGATGTCGATGAGGGCAGTGATTCGGTGTTCGGTCGGGCCGATTGATTGTTGTTATGGGGTGCTGCGTCAGCTGTTGCTCTCGGTGAACTTCTCCAGGTAAAGACGGCTGTGGTCCAGGCCGTGGTGCTGGCGCCAGTCCTTGATCGACTCGACCATCGGCGGCGGGCCGCACAGGTACAGGTCAAATGGCTGGTCACGCAGTTCGGCCAATTCGAGGTGTTCGGCGATGTAACCGGTCTTGCCCGGCCAGTCGGGGGCGGGGTTGCTGACCACCGGCGTAAAACGGAATCCCGGGATTCGTGCGGCATAGGCTTCGATGCGCGAAACCTCGCACAGGTCCGCGGCCTCGCGCACGCCGTAGTACAGGTGCACCGGGTGGCCGCAGCCTTGCTGCGCGGCGATCTGATCGAGCATGCCGAGGAATGCCGACAACCCGGTGCCGCCGGCTACCATCACCAGCGGCCGGTCGACATGGCGCAAGTAGAAGGCACCCAGCGGCGCCTCCATGTGAATCACGTCGCCGACCTGGCAGCGATCGCGCACGTAGTCGGTCATCACGCCGCTGGGCAGCAGTCGGATGAGGAACTGCAAGTTGCTGCTGCCCGGCGCGCAGGCAAAGGAATACGAGCGCCGATGTTCGGTACCCGGTACTTTCAGGCGAGCGTACTGTCCCGGCAGATAGTCCAGCGCCGCGCCCGCTGCGCCGACTTCCACATGCACGATGGCGGTGGTCGGGGAGACTTGCCGCACCTCGCTCACAGTGCCATGCAGGCTGCTCGGGCCGTTGCTGCCGCAGAGGCTGGAATCGAAATCGAAATAGAAAGCCGCGTCCGACTGCACGCGCGTCTGGCAGGTCAGCATTTTGCGCTCTACCAGGTCGCTGGCGGACAAGGCCTCTTCGTCCACATAGTCCTGGGTGTACTGCCCGGATTCACAGCGGCCCTGGCAGGTCGCGCAAACCCCTTCGCGGCAGTCCAACGGAATCTTGATTCCACTGCGCAGTGCCGCGTCGAGCAGGATTTCATTGTTCTGCACGTTGCAGAAGAGTGTTTTGCCGTCGGCGAAACTGAAGGCGACCTTGTACGTCATGAGCGTTAATCCGCAGGGTTCAGAGATGGTAGAAATCGAGCACGGAGTTGATCGTGTCGTTGAGCAGAACCACATGTTTGCGGGCGATTTTCCAGCTCTCGCCGTCGGGGCGCAGACGATACGTGGCGTGGCCGAAGAACTGTTCGGCGGTCTGCATGCGGTAGTAGAGGGTGTTCCAGTTGACGCGCACTTCCAGCTCATCGTCCTGCAGCGACGCGATGCGCACATTGCTGATCAGGTGCAGGGTGCGCGGCATCGGGATGGTCGACGCCGCTTTGCCGGTGCGAATACGGAACACCCGGTCTTCCAGGCCGCCCCGGTTGGGGTAATAGATCAGCGACATGCCTTTTTTCGGGTCGGTGGTGTAGACGTGTTCCGAATCCCATTGCGGCAGATGGAATTCGCTGTCGTCGCTGAACATGGCCAGGTAGGTGTCCCAGTCCTGGGCATCGCAGGCTTCGGCTTTACGGTAAAGAAATTGCTCGACGCGGTATTGCAGTTGCGAATTCATCTTCACACCTCACGCAGTTTCAACGGTTGTTGTTCGGCAGCCTTGCGCGCCAGGCCCTCAAGCAAAAAGCGCTGCCAGTTGGCGTGCTGATTGACGTACAGGCCTTCATGGGTGAATTCGGTGCCGGTCAGTGCCGGTGCGATGCCAATGGTCTCGCTGTTGCGAGTCGGGCCTTCGACCCACTTGCCCTGGCCGCGGGAAATATCGCTCCAGCGCTCCAGGCGCGCCTGGAAACCACGCTGGGCTTCACGGAACTCCACCAGGTCGTCGGGGGTGCCCATGCCGGACACGTTGAAGAAGTCTTCGAACTGACGAATGCGGTTTTCCCGATCCGCATCCGACTCGCCGACGACGCCCAGGCAGAAGCTGTTGATTTCTGTCTTGTTCCAGGCCAGCGGGCGGATGATCCGCAGCTGCGAGCTGATCTGGTCGAGGAAGAACATGCTCGGGTAGACGTTGAGGTTGCGCAGGCGGTGCATCATCCACTCGGCCTTGCCTTGGCCGTGTTCCTGGATCAGGCGCGGCATGATGCTGGCGTAACCCGGGCGCACGGCCGGGTTGGGCATGTCGCTGAACAGCACGCTGTGGCCATTGTGGAAGGCGAACCAGCCGTCATCGGTTTCCTTGTCGCCTGCGCCCAACTTGCTGTAGTCCAAGGTGTCGCTGGCGGTCAGGCCTTTCTCGGCATTGACCTGTTGGCGGTGCTGAACGGTGGCTACGTAGTTGTAGTGAACGGTGCTGACGTGATAGCCGTCCAGGCCGTTCTCGTTCTGCAGTTTCCAGTTACCGTCGTAGGTGTAGGCCGACTTGCCCGGCAGGACTTCGAGCTGACCGGTCGGCGACTGCGCCACCATCATGTCGAAGAACACCTTGGCGTCACCGAGGAAGTCTTCCAGGGTATCGGTGCCCTCTACGTTGAGGCTGACGAACACAAAGCCGTTGTAGCTTTCGATACGGGCTTTTTTCAGGCCGCGGGTGGCCTTGTCGAAACCTTCGGGATACTCGCCCGGCGCCTTGACCTTCACCAGGCGCCCGTCGCTTTTGTAGCACCAGGCATGGAAGGGGCAGGTGAAGGTTGACTGGTTGCCCTTGCCGACGCGGGTGAGGGTGGTGCCGCGGTGCTGGCAGGCGTTGATCAGGGCGTTGAGGCGACCTTCACCGTCACGGGTAATGATCAGTGGCTGGCGACCGGCCCGCATCGTCATGAAGTCATGGTTATTGGCGATCTCGCTTTCGTGACAGGCATAGATCCAGTTCTTCTCGAAAATCAGTTCCATTTCCAGATCGAACAATTCCGGATCGGTAAACATATCGCGGGCAATGCGATAAACACCGTCTTGCGGGCGGAAGTCCAGGCAACTTTCGATATAACTTTTCCACTGTTCGACACTTCGTGCAGTTGTCATTTCCCCGTCCTCGGCCAATGGGCTAATTCGTGCCTTCATTTAATGACGGGGTGACCGGCAGGGTCTATCCGCTTATTAGTGGAAACCCATCCGGAAAATAAGCCCTGATACGCAGCTGTTGACGATATATCCCCGTAAACACGGGCTTTCATCGCGATCGCTGGCTGAGCAAACGGCTATTTGTCGTTCAGTAACGGGATAGCCGCTGATGAACTTGTTACGGCTTAATTTCAATCGAAGCACCACCAGAGTGTCTCGCTTCAGGTCACTAAAACTGCCATTGCTCATGGCCCTGGGTTCTGTACCCGAAGTGCCTTCTATTCATGTGTTGCTATATAAGCGGCAGGGGGAAGAAATAATATGTTGCATAAAGCGTGGTTAGTTCGGGGGGTTCAAGCAGTTGGCTTGTTGACGCCATTGTTGGCACAGGCAGATGTAGTCAGTGACAGCAAGCTGACGTTGGGTACCCGCAACTTTTACCTTGATCGGGATTACAAGGAGAACAACCCGCCCCATTCGCGAGTGGGCAGTTGGACCCAGGGTTTCGACCTGCGTTTTGCCTCCGGCTATACCGATGGCCCGCTGCAGTTCGGCCTCGATGCAGAGGCGCAGTATGCCTTTCGACTGGACGGCGGTGGCGGGCGTGGCGATGACACCATCATCCCGTACAGCCAGAGTCGTCAGGAGCAGGCCGATGAATATGGCCGTGGCGGTGTGACGCTGAAAATGCGCTATTCAAAAACCGAACTGAAAGTCGGTGAGTTGCGGCCGTTTCTGCCAGTGGTGATCATTGACGACTCGCGCCAGTTGGTCACGACCTATCGCGGCGCCTTGCTCGAGTCCAAGGAAGTCGATCGTCTGACATTGACCGCCGGACGCCTGACGGAAATCGGCGCGCGTAACTCCTCCAATTACGAAAAACTGTACCTGCAGACCGGCTCCGGCGTGCGCCACGGCAGCGACGGTCTGAACCTCGCCGGCGCCAGTTATGCCTTGACGCCCTCAGTGACCGGCACCTACTTCTACGCGCAACTGGAAGACATCTATCAACAGCACTATCTGGGTATCACTCACCTGGCGGATCTGGGTGACGGTTATGGGCTGAAGACCGACCTGCGTTACTTCAATAACAACGAAGATGGCGAGGCCCTGTACGGAAACATTGATAACAGCTCCTACGGTGCCATGACCTCGCTCAAAAAGGGCGGCCATCGATTCGGCGTGGGCTACCAGCGGATGCTCGGCGACAGCAACTTTCCGACTTTGGGTGGTTATGTACCCCAGCCGTTTCTGGTGAACTGGTCGCGGGTAGGGTTCATCAAGCCCAACGAAAAATCCTGGCAGCTGCGTTATGACTTCGATTTCGCCGCCCTCGGCGTACCGGGCCTGAACTTCATGACCCGTTACTTCAAGGGTACTTCGGTGGACCGTGGCGACAACCTCAGCCAGGCAGCGGAGCAGGAGCGTAACCTGGTGCTGTCTTATGTGGTGCAAAGCGGTCCGCTCAAGGGCGTGGGTGTGGAAGCCGGCAATGTTGTCGCCAAATTCAGCCACGGCAATGACTGGGTGGAGAACCGTCTGATCACTACTTACACCTGGAAATTTTGGTAACGTCCTGCCCTCAAATCGAACGCGGTTGTGCGCTGAAGTGACGCCTTGGGTAGCGCATTACCCTTGGCGTCGACCTTTATCGGCACTGTTGCCGTGTGCATCAACGACGCGCAACGCGTTCAATATCCAGATTGTTTCCGATTACTAGCCAAAAAATGCGGATATCGCTTGTTCGCGCCGGCTGGGCACAGCCCTTGCAAATCCAATGAGAATACGCGCCGAAGAGCGTGTCGATGTCCATTGCCGTGGGTGTACTGAAATGACTGAACCAAATGTTGCCCAGTTTCGAGATATCCGCATAGATCGCTACGACCTGGCCGGTGCCCGCGCATGGATGGCCGGCATTTGCGGGCCACATGAGTTGCAGACCAGCCAGCCGAACCGGATTCAATTTCACCACAAGGCCAATGTGTTCAAATCCATGTCCACGACCTTGGGCCGGATGGAATACGGCACCGACGTGACCATCGGCGTCGAAGATGCCGAACACCTCAATTGCTACAGCCTCAGCCTGCCGATTCGTGGCGAGCAAGAGTTGCTCAAGGACGGTCGCCGGTTGTACTCCAATCAGGACCAGGGCCTGATCGTCACCCCCCACGAAACCCAGTCACTGACCATGGCCGGTGACTGCCACAAGATCTCCGTGGTGATTACCCGCATGGCCATGCGACAGACCCTGGAAGGCATGCTGCAGCGCCCGTTGGAAATGCCGCTGAAGTTCGAGCCGGTGATGGACGCGGTCAACGGCGCCTCTGCCTCCTGGTGGCGGCTGGCCCGTTACTACATCGATGAACTTGAGCGCGGCCAGGATCTGTTCAATCAGGTGTTCTTCACCCGCGATATCGAAAGCGCTCTGATCAAGGGCCTGATCCTTTCGCAGCCCAACAACTACAGTGCTGAACTGCGTGACCAATTGGGCGCCAAGTTGCCGTACTACTTGATACGCGCCAAGGATTTCATCGAAAGCAACGCCCGCGAAGACATGCACCTGGAGGACATCGAGGCGGCAGCAGGCGTGTCCCGCTTCAAACTGTTCGAAGGCTTTCGCAAACACTTCGGCGTCTCGCCCATGGCTTACCTGAAAAAGTATCGCCTCGGCGCGGTGCGCCAGGAAATCCTCGAAGACGCCTCGGTGCGCAACATCTCGGTGATCGCAATGTGTTGGGGGTTCTCGCATCTGGGTCGGTTCGCCAGCGAATACCGCAAGCTGTTCAACGAAACGCCCAGCGCCACCTTGCAACGCAGCGAAGCCCGTCGCAACCGGTCGCTTTGAAATGACGACTTTACACGCCGCCACCGCCAACAGCGTGGGCCTGAACTTGTCGCTGATGTGCCGCGAGCCGGTTTTCACCAGCCGTTCGGCGCAGGAAACCCAGCGTTTGATGGGGCAAGCGCTGGTGGAGCATGAGCTGGATTGGCCACGGGGCGGTGTCGACACGGCGTTCTATCGCGGCCAGGTCGCCAGCTGCGAACTGTATGCGTTGCGCTACGGTGGCCAGGTGGAGATCCGCCCGCGGCCTTTCGAAGATTTCGTGCTGGTACAGATGCCACTGCGCGGCAGTGCCACCCTTGAGTCCGACGGCATGGGCTATGGCGTCAGCCCCGGAGAAGTGGCGATTCTGTCCCCGCGTGAACACGCGCGTGTGGTGTGGGAGGAGGGCTGTGAGCAACTGATCCTCAAATTGCCACGGGCATTGCTCGACGCCAGCCAGAACGCGCTGGCCGACGATTTGCCATCGGACTTCACGCTGGCGCCGGTCAGCCGCCTGCAACGGCCCCTGGCGATGCGCTGGTTTCGACTGGTCAGCGAATTGCTGGAGCATCTACCCGATGGCGAAGCGAGCGCTACGCCTTCGCGCTGGTTGCAGCATCTGGAGCAGAGCCTGCCGCTGTTTCTGCTCAGCCATTGTGGCATTACACAACAAGAATCCTCGTTGCCGCGCCAGCCCACACGCCAACTGCAGAAAATCGAAGCGTGTATGCGCGAGCACCTTGCCCAGGGCATTACGCTGGCAGAATTGGCGGTTGCCGTCGGGGTAAGCATTCGCAGCTTAAATACCTTGTGCCAGCGCGAATACGGTCAAAGCCCTATGGACCGCTTGCGCGGATTACGCCTGGAAGCCGCGCGGGAGTACTTGCTGGCGAGGCCCTATTCCAGCGTGACTGAGGTGGCGCTGGAATTCGGCTTTGGCCATGTGGGGCGGTTTGCCAATTACTATCGGCAGCGGTTTGGCGAGCTGCCAAAGCAGACGATGAAGTCTCAGGCATGAGCAGGAAACGAGAGCACAAAAAAACCCGCCATAAGGCGGGTTTTTTTGATGGCTGGAGATTTTGATCTCCGAACCTTGTCTGGCTCCACGACCTGGACTCGAACCAGGGACCCAGTGATTAACAGTCACTTGCTCTACCAACTGAGCTATCGCGGAATGGCGCCTATGTTACTGATTCAAAAAGAGAAGTCAAGCGCCCGATATTAACTTCCGCGATTCATGGGGACGGACGGTGGTTTATCGGTGATTGGCGGTTACCAGAATCACTGGCGGGGTCTACCATGGCTGCCCGGAAGTGGTTACACGCGCTGCCGGCCATTCGCCGAAAAGGTACGCGCCATGTCTCGTTTGACCTCCACAACGCCTCGAAACCACGAGGTGCCTGCATGAGCATCACCCAGATCAGTCTGCCCAAAGGGGTTGGTCCGCACGCTGAAAAACTCTTCGACGCAATTACCCAGGCCAGCACCTCTGATGAGTTGAATCGCGCCGGTGGCAAGGCTGAAGGGTTCGTCCTGGGCCTGGAAAGCACCAAGGCGATCAAGAGCCAGGTTGCCGAAGCGCTTTACGTCGCCTATGACGACGCCGCCAGCCAGCGCGCGACCGAGTTGGCCTAGCCGCCGAAAGTGATCGTGCCAAGCATCAGTTTGGCATACAGCGCCGTGGCGCCCAGTTGCACCAGCCACAAGGCCAGACCGCCGAGAAATACGCCGGCAGCGACTTGCATCACCAGGTTGTTGCCGCGTTGTTTGGCCGGGGCGCGAGGGATGAAGCGATCCAGGTCATCCAGGTCATCGCGGTCAGCACGCAGGTTGTCGTTTTTCATATCGGCTCTCATAAGACATCTCAGGTACAAACACAAAAAAACCTGTAGGAGCGAGCCTGCTCGCGATGAACCTGAGGACCCCGCTGGGTGTCAGGTTGCCAGCGTTATCGTTGATACCTATCGCGAGCAGGCTCGCTCCTACAATTTACTTGGGTGGAGTTTAGAGGTCGCAGCCACCGCATTGAGATTTATCTGCCACAAACAAAAAAAACGGGAAGCCCAAAGGCTTCCCGTTTTCGTGTCACGGCGCGATTCAGATCACCTGAACAATCGCATCCGTTACAGCCTTGATGTTGCTCTGGTTCAACGCAGCTACGCAGATACGACCGGTGTCCAGGGCGTAGATGCCGAACTCGTTGCGCAGACGGTGAACCTGCTCAACGCTCAGGCCGGAGTAGGAGAACATGCCGCGCTGACGACCGACGAAGCTGAAATCACGCTGTGGTGCGTTTTTCGCCAGGGTCTCGACCATCTGGGTGCGCATGCCGCGAATGCGCAGGCGCATTTCGGCCAGTTCGGCTTCCCACTGGGCGCGCAGTTCCGGGCTGTTCAACACGGCTGCAACGATGCTCGCACCATGGGTCGGCGGGTTGGAGTAGTTGGTACGGATCACGCGCTTGACTTGCGACAGCACGCGCGCGCTTTCTTCTTTCGATTCGCTGACGATCGACAGGGCACCCACGCGCTCGCCGTACAGTGAGAACGATTTGGAGAACGAGCTGGAGACGAAGAAGGTCAGGCCCGATTCGGCAAACAGGCGCACGGCTGCGGCGTCTTCGTCGATACCATCGCCAAAACCTTGGTAGGCCATATCGAGGAAAGGCACGTGGCCTTTGGCCTTGACCACTTCCAGGACGTTTTTCCAGTCCGCCGGGCTCAGGTCCACACCGGTCGGGTTGTGGCAGCAGGCGTGCAGCACAACGATCGAGCCGTTTGGCAGGGCGTTCAGGTCTTCCAGCAGGCCCACACGGTTCACGTCGTGGGTCGCGGCGTCGTAGTAACGGTAGTTCTGCACCGGGAAACCGGCGGTTTCGAACAGCGCGCGGTGGTTTTCCCAGCTCGGGTCGCTGATTGCCACGACGGCGTTCGGCAGCAGTTGCTTGAGGAAGTCGGCACCGATTTTCAGTGCACCGGTACCACCCACAGCCTGAGTGGTGATGACGCGACCGGCAGCGATCAGCGGCGAATCATTGCCGAACAGCAGTTTTTGCACAGCCTGGTCGTAGGCCGCGATGCCGTCGATGGGCAAGTAGCCCCGGGAAGCGTGTTGAGCGACGCGAATGGTTTCGGCTTCGACAACGGCGCGCAGGAGTGGAATTTTCCCCTCCTCGTTGCAATAAACACCGACTCCCAGGTTGACCTTGTTGGTACGGGTATCGGCGTTGAATGCTTCGTTGAGGCCCAGGATTGGATCGCGTGGTGCCATTTCGACAGCGGAGAACAGGCTCATTTTTGCGGCGGCTCTGAATGGAGAGTGGAGGGACGTGTCGCGCTCCAGCCGAATGCACTAGAGCGGTGCACAAACGGGGAGCTAGTATAGAGGCCATCTGCGATTGATGGCGACAGACGAAACGGCTTTTACGTTAAGTTTTTCCGATTATTTGTCGACCGTTAGTCGATTGGTGTCGTCCAAAGCATTACGCGATGTAGGACGTTTGCCTTGAAAGCGACGGCAATCGGCTCCACATTGAGCGCAATCCAGTTTTTTCCTCGGGCGACATCGGTCGTTTGCGGTCTTTCTCGTTCGTGCCGGTTTTGCCGGCAAGCGTGATCCCAGAGGTTTTACATGTCTGAATTCCAGCTAGTCACCCGTTTCGAACCTGCCGGCGATCAGCCTGAAGCCATTCGCCTGATGGTCGAGGGCATCGAAGCCGGGTTGGCGCACCAGACATTGCTCGGTGTGACTGGTTCGGGCAAGACCTTCAGTATCGCCAACGTAATCGCGCAGGTGCAGCGTCCGACGCTGGTGCTGGCGCCGAACAAGACCCTGGCGGCGCAGTTGTACGGCGAGTTCAAGGCGTTCTTCCCGAACAATGCCGTGGAGTACTTCGTTTCCTATTACGACTACTACCAGCCCGAGGCTTACGTACCATCGTCGGACACCTTCATCGAGAAAGACGCCTCGATCAACGACCACATCGAACAGATGCGTCTGTCCGCGACCAAGGCGTTGCTGGAGCGCAAGGACGCGATCATCGTCACCACGGTGTCGTGCATCTACGGTCTGGGTAGCCCGGAAACCTATCTGAAAATGGTGTTGCACGTGGATCGCGGCGACCGGCTAGACCAGCGCGAATTGCTGCGACGCCTCGCTGACTTGCAATACACCCGCAATGACATGGATTTCGCCCGTGCGACCTTCCGCGTGCGTGGCGACGTGATCGATATCCACCCGGCCGAATCGGATTTCGAAGCGATCCGCATCGAGCTGTTCGACGACGAGGTCGAAAGCCTGTCGGCGTTCGATCCGCTGACCGGCGAAGTGATCCGCAAACTGCCGCGCTTCACCTTCTATCCGAAAAGCCACTACGTGACGCCAAGGGAAACCCTGATGGGCGCGGTCGAAGGCATCAAGGTCGAGTTGAAGGAGCGCCTGGAATACCTGCGTTCCAACAACAAACTGGTGGAAGCCCAGCGCCTGGAGCAACGCACCCGATTCGACCTGGAGATGATCCTCGAACTGGGCTACTGCAATGGCATCGAAAACTACTCGCGCTATCTGTCCGGCCGTGAAGCCGGTGCGCCGCCGCCGACCCTCTACGATTACTTGCCGGCCGACGCCTTGCTGGTGATCGACGAATCCCACGTCAGCGTGCCGCAAGTTGGCGCGATGTATAAGGGTGACCGCTCGCGTAAAGAAACACTGGTGGAATACGGTTTTCGCCTGCCATCGGCGCTGGATAACCGGCCGATGCGTTTCGATGAATGGGAGGCCATTAGCCCGCAAACGATCTTCGTCTCGGCGACCCCGGGCAATTATGAAGCCGAGCACGCCGGGCGCGTCATCGACATGGTGGTGCGGCCGACCGGGCTGGTGGACCCGCAAATCGAAATCCGCCCGGCACTGACTCAGGTCGATGACTTGCTCTCGGAAATCACCAAGCGCGTTGCCCTGGAAGAGCGCGTGCTGGTCACCACGCTGACCAAGCGCATGGCCGAAGATTTGACCGACTATCTGGCCGATCACGGCGTGCGCGTGCGCTACCTGCACTCGGACATCGACACCGTAGAGCGGGTCGAAATCATCCGTGATCTGCGCCTGGGCACTTTTGACGTGCTGGTGGGGATCAACCTGCTGCGCGAAGGCCTGGACATGCCTGAGGTGTCGCTGGTGGCGATTCTCGACGCCGACAAGGAAGGATTCCTGCGTTCCGAGCGCTCGCTGATCCAGACCATCGGTCGGGCAGCGCGTAACCTCAACGGTCGGGCGATTTTGTATGCCGACCGGATTACCGGGTCCATGGAGCGGGCGATCGGGGAAACCGAACGTCGTCGCGACAAGCAGATCGCCTTCAACCTGGCGCATGGCATCACGCCCAAAGGCGTGTTCAAGGATGTCGCCGACATCATGGAAGGCGCCACCGTGCCAGGTTCGCGCAGCAAAAAGCGCAAGGGCATGGCCAAGGCGGCCGAAGAAAACGCCAGATACGAGGCGGAATTGCGTACACCAGGGGAGATCGCCAAGCGCATCAAGGCTCTGGAAGAGAAAATGTATGCATTGGCGCGTGATCTCGAATTCGAAGCCGCGGCGCAGATGCGCGATGAAATTGGCAAGTTGCGGGAGCGCTTGATTACCGTTTGAGTTTCTTTGTGGTGTCTGTACTGGCCCCTTCGCGGGCAAGCCTCACTCCTACAGGTTTGTGTCGTCCTGTGGGCGCCGCAAGAACTGTAGGAGCGAGGCTTGCCCGCGAAGGCCGCGCCTCGATCTCAATGCGCCTCGCCAGCTTTCAACCCCTCGGGTAATTTCCGGGTCAGCAACACCGCCAGCATGCTGATTCCCAGCGCAATCCCGACAAAGTGAAACGCATCGTTGTACGCCATGATCGACGCCTGCTGATGGGCGATCTCACTGAGCTTGCCCAGCGCCGCAGCCTCGCTTCCAAACCGGTCTGTCAGTGACGCCAACCGCTCCGCCACTTGCGGGTTGGTCGGCACTATCGCCTCGCGCAAGTAATCAAAATAGGTCTTGGTCCGGGCATCCAGCAGCGTGGCGAGGAGGGCGATGCCAATGGCCCCGCCGAGATTGCGCAGGATGTTGAACAGGCTCGACGCGGACCCGGCGTCCTGCGGAAGAATGTAGGCAGTGGCGATCAGCGAAATGGTGACCATGATCAATGGCTGGCCCAGGGCGCGGATGATCTGGATCTGATTGAACTGCGGCCCGGCGAAATCCGGATTCAATACGCCTGAAGAGAAGCTCGCCAGTCCGAACAAACCGAAACCCAGCGTGCACAGCCATTTCGGCGAGACGTATTTCATCAGCTTGGGCACCAGCGGAATCAGAAACAGTTGCGGCACACCCATCCACATGATCACTTCACCGATCTGCAGCGCGTTGTAGTTCTGGATCTGCGCCAGGTACAGCGGCAACAGGTAGATCGAGCCATACAGGCCAACCCCCATCCCGATACTGGAAATGCTCGATAAGCCGAAATTGCGATTGCCGAGGATACCGAGGTTGATCAGCGGATTGGGTTTGGAAAACTGCACGATCACAAAGGTGATCAGACTGATCAGGGCGATGCTGCCCAGCGTCACGATCAGATCCGACTCAAGCCAGTCCTTGCGATGGCCTTCTTCCAGAAACACCTGCAGACAGCCCAGTCCCACACCCAGTGTGACAATGCCGGCGTAGTCGGTGCTTTTCAGCAGTTCCCAATGCGCTTCTTTCTTTTCCAGGCCGTACATCAAGCCGGCAATCATGATCAGTCCGGGCGGAATGTTGATGTAGAAGATGTATTCCCAACCCCAATTCTCTGTCAGCCAACCGCCAAGCGTCGGGCCGATGGAGGGCGCGAAGGTGGCGGTCATGGCGAACATGGCCATGCCTTTGGCGCGGTGATGCTCCGGGAGTTTGATCAGTGTGAGAGTGAAGGCCAGCGGAATCAGCGCGCCACCGGTGAACCCCTGCAGGGCGCGGAAGACAATCATGCTTTCCAGGCTCCACGCCATGGAGCACAGCAGGGAAGCGACCAGGAAACCGAGGGACACCCACACCGCCAGACGCCGCGCCGAAAGCAACTGCACGAGCCAGGCGGTGAGCGGGATCATGATGATTTCCGCCACCAGGTACGAGGTGGAAATCCACGAGCCTTCTTCCAGGGTGGCCGACAGTGCACCCTGAATGTCCTTGAGCGACGAGTTGGTGATCTGGATGTCCAGCACCGCCATGAACGCGCCGAGCATCACGCTCATCACCGCAATCCAGTCCCGCCGCGTCGGTTCCCCGACCGGGCGGATCAGTTGATCACCGGCCATCGTCAGCGGCGTCTTTGCTGCTCAAGCTGGCGCTGACGTGTTCCGGGGTGTCCTTGATGTTCACCTTGGCGGTGACCGACATGCCCGGGCGAATCTTGCCGCGCAGCGGATTGTCGACGGCGAACGTCAGCTTGACCGGGATCCGCTGTACGACTTTGGTGAAGTTGCCCGTGGCATTGTCCGGTGGCAACAGGCTGAACTGTGCGCCCGAGGCCGCGAACAGGCTGTCGACCCGCGCTTCGATCGGCGTGTCACCGTAGGCATCGAAGATCAGTTCGGCTTTCTGCCCGGGCTGCATGTGGCCAATCTGGGTTTCTTTGAAATTGGCCTGAATCCAGATGTCTTCATCCGGCACGATCGACAGCAGGTAGGCGCCGGCCTGCACATATTGACCATTGCGCGCGGCGCGCTGGCCGATCAAGCCGCTGATGGGCGCGTGAATGTCGCTGCGGGTCAGGTTCAGTTCGGCCTGGGCCAGGTCGGTCCTGGCGTTGGCGATCTGTGCGTCGAGGCGTTTGATTTCGGCGTTCAGTGCGTTGATCTGCTGGCGCTGACCCTGGGCGTCCGCTTGGGCCTTGGCCAGTTGCGAGCGGGCAATGTGGTTGTCGGCGGAGAGGGTAGTCACGCGCTCTTCCGAGACATAACCCGGTTTGCGCAAGGTTTCGGCGCGGTTCAGGTCAATCTGCGAGCGGCCGAGGCTGGCTTGGCTGGAGGCGACTTGCGCATCGCTGGCGGCGATCAGGCTGGCTTGCTGGGTCAGCTTGCTCTGGGCTTGCAGGCGTTCGGCTTGCCGGGTGGCGAGGGTCGCGTTGGCGCGGTCGACAGCGAGGCGGAAGTCATCGCCTTCGAGGCTGATCAGCAGTTGGCCTTTCTCGACGTGCTGGTTGTCCTGCACCAGCACTTGATCGATGCGCGCGCCCAATTGGCTCGACACACGGGTGATTTCGCCCTGCACATAGGCGTTGTCAGTGCTTTCATAGAACCGACCCTTGAAGAACCACTGGGCAAAGAAACCCCCGGCAATCAGCAGGACGATCAGCAGGAAAATGGAAAGGCGACGCTTGAGTTGGGCAGGCATGGGGCAAACTGTAGTCGAGAATATGTAAGAAAAGTTATCAGCAGGTGAATCTGGCATACAGCCGATAAACGGTAAATGGCGGTGGCTGATAATCGGCCATTCACCGCACCGTACCGGCGTTGTAGTCGCAACCTTGGCTTAAATGCCCTGTTCGCTGGAGCGGGACGGGTGTCGCCTGTTACCATTCGCCCTTTGTTTGATCTTCTTTTCGAGACTTGCCATGACCACCGTCCGCACGCGCATCGCGCCATCGCCTACCGGGGACCCCCATGTAGGTACCGCTTACATCGCATTGTTCAATTACTGCTTTGCCAAGCAGCATGGCGGTGAGTTCATCCTGCGGATCGAAGACACCGACCAGTTGCGCTCGACCCGCGAGTCCGAACAGCAGATTTTCGACGCCCTGCGCTGGCTGGGGATCGACTGGAGCGAAGGCCCGGACGTCGGCGGCCCGCACGGTCCATACCGGCAAAGCGAGCGCGGTGATATTTATCAGAAGTATTGCCAGCAACTGGTCGACATGGGCCATGCCTTCCCGTGCTTCTGCACCGCCGAAGAGCTGGACCAGATGCGCGCCGAGCAGATGGCGCGTGGCGAAACCCCGCGTTACGACGGCCGTGCACTGTTGCTGTCCAAAGAAGAAGTGGCGCGCCGGCTCGCTGCCGGCGAGCCGCATGTGATCCGCATGAAGGTGCCGAGCGAAGGCGTCTGCGTGGTGCCGGACATGCTGCGTGGCGACGTCGAGATCCCGTGGGATCGCATGGATATGCAAGTGCTGATGAAGACCGACGGCTTGCCGACGTACTTCCTGGCCAACGTGGTCGACGATCACCTGATGGGCATCACCCACGTACTGCGCGGCGAAGAGTGGCTGCCGTCGGCTCCGAAGCTGATCCTGCTTTACGAATACTTCGGCTGGGAACAACCGGAGCTGTGCTACATGCCGCTGCTGCGTAACCCGGACAAGAGCAAGCTGTCCAAGCGCAAGAACCCGACTTCGGTGACTTTCTACGAGCGCATGGGCTTCATGCCTGAGGCAATGCTCAACTATCTGGGACGCATGGGCTGGTCGATGCCTGACGAGCGTGAAAAGTTCTCGTTGCAGGAGATGGTCGACAATTTCGATCTGAAGCGCGTTTCCCTGGGCGGGCCGATTTTCGACATCGAAAAATTGTCGTGGCTAAACGGCCAATGGCTGCGTGACCTGCCGGTGGAAGAGTTCGCCGCGCGCGTGCAGAAGTGGGCATTCAACTCCGAATACATGATGAAGATTGCCCCGCACGTGCAGGGCCGGGTTGAAACCTTCAGTCAGGTCGCACCGCTGGCGGGGTTCTTCTTTGCCGGTGGTGTCAGCCCGGATGCCAAACTGTTTGAATCGAAAAAGCTGTCGGGTGATCAGGTTCGGCAGTTGATGCAGTTGATCCTCTGGAAGCTCGAAAGCCTGCGTCAGTGGGAGAAGGACAACATCACCGCGACCATTCAGGCCGTGGTCGAGTCCCTGGAGCTGAAGCTGCGTGACGCCATGCCGCTGATGTTCGCTGCGATTACCGGTCAGGCCAGTTCGGTATCGGTGCTCGATGCGATGGAAATCCTCGGACCTGACCTGACCCGTTTCCGTCTGCGCCAGGCCATTGACCTGCTCGGTGGCGTGTCGAAGAAAGAAAACAAGGAGTGGGAAAAGCTCTTGGGCGCTATTGCCTGATTGCGTTTGACTCTGCAGGGGCTGCCGAAGGCCGCGATCTTTTGATCCCGATCTTCGGCGCTTCCCCCGGATTTTCGGGGGGAGGGCGGTAAGTGGTTGTTATGTCGGCAAAAAATTTTAAATTTTTTGAAAAATAAGTTTGACAGGCTTCCGATACGCCCTTAAGATTCGCCCCGTCCTCAGCGATGACATCAACGATGAGGGGCTATAGCTCAGCTGGGAGAGCGCTTGCATGGCATGCAAGAGGTCGACGGTTCGATCCCGTCTAGCTCCACCAATTTACACTTCAAGGCCTGGCCACACCGGCCTTGAAGCGATCAACACTCAGCGTTGATCAGTTGTATAGAAGGGTTTGCGTCCCCTTCGTCTAGTGGCCTAGGACACCG
>NZ_RCNW01000338.1:0-68819 GCF_004307605.1 Pseudomonas sp. Sample_24 | reverse complement strand
AGTTACCCATGAATCAATTCACTCAGCTTGTTCCGGCCGGCGTCAGCGATCTGGATCTGGCGTTGCTGCGCCAGACCATCGCCTTGTCGCAGGAATCAAAACAGCGCGGCCGTCATCCGTTCGCGGCGTTGGTGGCTGACCGCAACGGCAAGGTGATTGTCGAAGCGGGCAACAATTCGATGCCGCCGGAGGGCGATCCCACACAGCACGCCGAACTGGTCGCGGCGGCTGCCGCTGCCAGGCTTTTGTCTGCGAAGGAACTGGAGCAGTGCACGCTGTACACCAGTGCCGAACCCTGCTGCATGTGTGCCGGCGCGGTGTATTGGACCGGGATCGGGCGAGTGGTTTATGCCTTGTCGGAGCACTCGTTACTGGGGCTGACGGGGGATCATCCCGAGAATCCGACGTTTGCTTTGCCGTGTCGCGAAGTCTTTGCCAAGGGCCAGCGCAAGGTCAGCGTATTGGGACCAATGCTGGAAGCCGAGGCTAGCGAGCCGCATATAGGATTCTGGTCATAAAGGGTTTCGAACCGAAACTCGATCGTTCCTGGCGCTGCTTTCCGTCAAGGAGTGCAGCGCACCAACGTAATGCCCCATTCAAGAATTATCCGCCTCGGGCGCACGGAAGGCCTTACTGTAGTAACCGGACGGGTCGAAACAGCAAACGTGCTTCTTGCCGCTGGCGAGCATATCGCAGGCATCACCGATTCGTTTCGCGCGGGTCTTGAGTTGCTTGGCTGAAGTGATCCAGTGTATCCAGTCTACTCGTGCGATGGTCGTCGTATTGTTCCAGACTTTAAGCGCCTCAGGAGTAGCTGCGAGTGCCTCTTGAAAATCTGCCGGTATGTCAGGCTCGGGTTCCTTCTGTACAGAGGCTAGCTCCAGCGTAACGATGTCCCCCACAGCTGCGCCTGCGGCTTCGAGTAGCTCTCTGCCGACCGGCAGCCAATGGCTCAGCTGACCATCAGGCTCAAGGGTTGCCTGGAAGGGGTGCCCATTGATTGTGCCTTCAACTGTCGTTCTTCCTCGCCTTGGAAGCTGTTCACTCGCGTCTGCTGGCAATATCAGGAACGCCCAGGACGTATCATTACCAGGCTTTGCCGGGCGGAGAAGCTTTGCTTCGAATCGGAATTTCCTATCGATTGTTGTCATTGCAACGTCTCCAACCAATACGCCTGACGACTCAACTACGGGAAAGCCTCAGTGTCGAGGATCGACGTTACCGATTAGCCACTAGTGTGTCCAGCGGGTGCCTGTGGCCGTTTTTTTGCCTGTCGCAGCCTGGATAGCCGACTTTATGTGCGATGCGAACCGCTCTCAGGCCGCGGTGCTTGTCATCGGAAACACTCGCCAGTCACTTGTCGTGCTGGCAAATAGCCGCTAAACCTTAGGGTGTTTTAGGAGAGGGCCTGAAGATGATTTCCAGATTCGTTGTTGTCCCTGCAATCCCGACAGAGACTGGATCGACGCGTGATGGAATGCGCTTCTATTGTGAGACTGCGCCATCGGTTTCAACATCTATGACAACGAAGAAAAAACATCGCTTGAAGACGACCTATCAAATTCGAGAGGAAGTTCGGGGCGAGTGTCAGCGGCTTAACCACAAGCAGTTGCTGGAAGTTCTTACGGAGCGACCATCCATGACCGTGGTTTAGGCGCTTGCCCACGTGATCAAAATTTTCACCTGACGAAACGAGACGCTACAGTCAGGGGCATGGAAAAATACAAGTTGTTTCGCTGAAGGCTGAATGCTTGTAGAGCGTGACAGTAATTTGGACGCACCGCGAAATCGGAAGATCAGGATGATATGGACAAAGCGGCGCAACTCGCTGATGGGCTTTATTTTTTTAGCGGTCGGTCTGGTGGTTTTTTCGGCGTTACTATTGCTGAAGTCCGAGACTCAGCGAAGGGAAACGTATTTTTCCGAGTACGTGCAAAACATCTCTGGGATTGTGCGCAATCAGCTTGATACCAATGAAGCTGTGCTCTCGGGCTTCTCTGCATTCCTGCAAGCCGTAGACCAGAGTGATACCGAAGCGACGTCCCGATATGCGGCAGTCGTATTGTCGGCCTACCCGCATATCTACATGCTCGAGGCAGCCCGCTCCGTGCCTGTCGCCGAGCAATCCGCCTTTGAGGATCTGTTGCGGCGCACATGGCGCCCAGACTTTGAGCTCAAGGATTTCCCAAGTCTCACTGGGCAGCCAACCCAACCTCAGGCCTTCCTCAAAGAGACCTGGCCCGTTTTGTTTATGTACCCCTTGCTCCCTGAATCCAGTTCGATTTACGGGGTGAGGTTAGAAACGGTCGCTTACCTTTCCTACGCGCTGGCACGCGCCCAAAGCAGCCAGAAACCCGTGGTTTCTCCCGTTTTTTCCATGTACGAGGGCGGTAGTGCTTACATTCTGATGCAGTTAGTCAACCGGCCTGACCAAGAGCGAACGAGCCCCAGCCCCAATTTTTTTGGTAGCACTATGGTGTCATTGCTGTTGATCAAGACGGGCTCTCTTCTTGATGCCGTCAATCGCGCTAACGTCGACCCACTGGTTCATATAACTGCCGTGCTGAAGACCGCAGCCGGTTCTGAAAGCGATGTTTTTTCCACGCACGTTCAACAGGCTGGCTTCCTTGATCGCCTGTTTTTGCCGCAATTGAACGACCGTGTCGAGATCCGCAGTACATCGCAGCCCATGACGCTGGTATTCGACCGGCAACTTCGTTTCGGGGATGTCCTTACTGAAGAAATGTTGATGATTCTTTTGGTACTCGCCGGCGCTCTGGTGCTGATGCCGATGGTATTGATCACGCATTTCAAGGCGATAGAAAGAGCCGAAGTTGAGCACGAACGCTCAGCTTATCTGGCAACCCATGATGTACTCACGCAACTGCCTAACCGTTACCTGTTCGCTGAGCGTTTTGCCCAGGCCATCTCGGATTGGGAAGTGAAAGGGATTCCGTTCGCTGTGCTTTTGATCGACTTGGATCATTTCAAGGAGGTCAACGACAAGTACGGTCATGAAGTCGGCGACCAGGTTTTGCAAGCGGTTGCACGCCGCATGCTTCAAGCCACCCGGTCATGTGACACGGCTGCCCGATACGGCGGCGACGAATTTGTGATGCTGATCTCCAATCTTTCTGACCCCCAGAGCGCTGAGTCGCAAGCGGCGAGGGTATTTGACACCATCGCCCAGACAGTCGCGACAAGTGCGGGGGAGCTTTCAGTGTCGTGCAGCGTCGGAGTTTCGCTGTGTCCTGTTCATGGGCAATCTCTCGACGCATTACTTAAAGCAGCGGATCAGGCCATGTATGGTGTCAAGCAGCTAGGGCGCAAGGGGGTAGGGATGAGGGAATCCCCCCTTGCATGAGGCTTGCGCGGGCATTGGACAAGTCAGTTGTGTTTCTGGGGCTATCATGCACAACTGGACCCCGTCGCGCTTGGTCTTGTCAGGTCACGTGCGTTACTTCAACCTCTGGGAATCTGGTATGACAAGCCCGCAAGATAAAGCCGAATCCGACGCGGATTTAGCTCAGATGGTAATAGGGCTAGGGCCCTGCACTTATCTGTTGCTGCTTTTACTGGGATTGATCCTCCTGTTCCCCTTTCTTGAGGAGGGGCTGATTGCTCGCATGTTGCTCGGCATTCTGTTTTCGGTCGTGCTGCTCGTGGGCGCTTTCGCCACCCGGCAGACCCGACCCGGATTCATCCTCAAACTGTGCCTGGCGTTGCTCGGGATTGGCCTTCAATGGGCCGCCTTGTGGACCGAGAGTATCTCGACTCTTGAACTTGCAGGGATAACCTATGCGGTGTCTCTTACGGTTTCGTTCAGCGGGGTACTGCGCTACCTTCTCAAGCGCGGGCCGATTACAGCGGACAAGCTGCATGGCGCACTTGCGGGCTACATCATGCTGGTCTTCGTTTGGTCCTTCATCTATGCCCTGGTCGAGATTTCCGCCGCTGGCTCATTCGGCCCTGGCAACTTCGATTTCAGACAGCCCGGCACTTTCTTCAAACTGATCTATTTCAGCTTCACGACGCTCACGACCACCGGTTACGGGGATATTATCCCGATCACCAACCATGCCCGCTCACTGGTGATGGTCGAAGAATTTTCAGGCGTCTTTTACGTGGGGGTCGTGATAGCGCGGCTTGCCGGTATTTATCCGTCGCATCAGGCCAGATGACGCCCGATTTGCCTGAGCCACCCAAGGCGTTTTTGGTTGACTCTTCCCTGATTTATCAGACACCTCCGAGCGACTGCTTTTGGCTGTTCTCTGCCCGTCGTGAGGGGTAACAGCTCTAAGCGGTCAGGCCAAGGCAAAATGGAAATGCTCGCTCAGAAACACTCACGATAATGTCAGGGTATCGTTCAACGTTCCCTTAAAAATTCGTTGAGCGCACGAACGATATCCAGAATGGATTGCGTAGTGATGCGCCCTGGATTCTGATCGAACATGTGTGGGGCGCCGGGATAGACGTGCAGCTCTACAGCGACCCCGGCGCGCGACAGTCTCAATGCAAATTCCACGTCTTCTTCCAGAAACAGGTCCAGCGAGCCTACCGATATGAAGGTTGGAGGCAGGCCTTGAAGGTCCCGCTGCATGGACGGAGAAAAAAGGCCGATACGATCATCGTCAAGGTTGTAACACCCGCGAAGGCAATCCCAACAGAACCGGTTAGGCGCCGGCAACCAGCTGAAAGTCCCGGTGCTTTCGTTCTGGTGAGGCGATTGCGAGGTGCCCGTGCGGTGATCCAGCATCGGATAGACAAGTACCTGGGCTGCGATGGGATACTGCCCCTTGTCGCGGGCCAGAATGCCCAATGCAGCCGCCAGGCCTCCGCCAGCGCTGTGCCCCATGATCACGACTTTTCGGGTATCCATGCCCAGGTCATGGTCATCACCGAATAACCAAGCGAGCGCGGTATAGCAGTCTTCAAGGGGCAGGGGAAAAGGGTGTTCAGGCGCCAATCGATAATCGACTGCGACGATGAGGGTTTTCAATTGTTCGGCAAGCGCCGCCAGGTAGTTGTCGGCCATTTCAGGCTGGCCCAGTACAAAGCCTCCACCATGGATGTAAAGGATCACCGGAAGGCGGGCAGTTGCTGATGTCGTATCAGGTCGGTAAATACACAGGCGCAGAGGCTCTTTATCGGCCGTTATCCATCGCTCTTCGTAGCTGCTGTTTTGCTGAATCCTGTAGGTTGTATGGACGCGCTCCCGGATGGTCGGCAGTGTATCGATCGACCAGTGATCCGTGCCAGGGAGCAGAAAGCTGTGGAATTCGGGATCAAGCAGTTCATGTGGCCTCAACGTTCCGCTCCCTTCCTGTCGAACTCAATGGCACCTGTTGCCAGGTGCCTTGTCCTCACCGTTAAAGCCAGGCTTTGATTTGAGCAGCCACGGCTTGAGTGGAGATGCCGTAGCGATCATGCAACGTCGGCAGGGCGCCTGCATCGAGGAACGCGTCGGGCAAGGCGATCTGCCTGAAGGTTGGCGTCACGCCGTTGCGCAGCAGCACCCCGGCGACGGCCTCGCCGAGGCCACCAATGATCGAGCTGTTCTCTGCGGTGACCACCAGCCGGCCTGATTTCCTTGCCTCGGCAAGAATCGTTTGCTCATCCAGTGGTTTGATCGTCGGCACGTGCAGCACGGCAACATCGACGCCGTCCGCTTGCAGTTCCTTGGCTGCTTCCAGTGCACGCATGGTCATCAGACCGGTGGAGATGATCAACACATCGTTACCGGTGCGCAGGGTCTTGGCCTTGCCGATCTCGAACTTATAGCCGTACTCGTCCAGCACCAGCGGTACATTGCCGCGCAGCAGGCGCATGTACACCGGCCCCTGATGCGCGGCGATGGCTGGCACAGCCTGTTCGATTTCCAGGGCATCGCACGGGTCGACGATCATCAGGTTGGGCATGGCGCGGAAGATCGCCAGGTCATCGGTGGCCTGGTGGCTCGGGCCGTAGCCGGTGGTGAGACCGGGCAGCCCGCAGACGATCTTGACGTTGAGGTTTTCCTCGGCAATCGCCATGCAGATAAAGTCATAAGCGCGGCGCGACGCGAACACCGCGTAGGTGGTGGCGAAAGGTACGAAGCCTTCGCGGGCCATACCGGCGGCTGCACTCATCAACAACTGCTCGGCCATGCCCATTTGATAGAAGCGGTCAGGATGCGCCTTGGCGAAGATGTGCAGGTCGGTGTACTTGGACAGGTCTGCGGACAGGCCGACGATGTCCTGACGCTGATCTGCCAGCGCCGCGAGCGCATGACCGAAAGGCGCTGATTTCGTGACTTGGCCTTCAGAAGCAATCGAAGCGATCATCGCCGAGGTGGTCAGGCGTTTTTTGATCGGTTCGGCAGTCGAAGTCGGCGTGTTGGCGGCGTTGCTCATTGGTTTTTTCCTTCTTCAAGATTGTTCAGTGCCAGATCCCATTCGTGTTCTTCCACGCGGATGAAGTGGGTCTTTTCCCGGGTTTCGAGGAAGGGCACGCCTTTGCCCATTTTGGTATCGCAGATGATCACCCGAGGCTGAGTGCCGGGATGATTGCGCGCGGCATCGAACGCGGTGACCAGCGCCTCCAGATCATTGCCGTCAACGCGCTGGGTGAACCAGCCAAAGGCTTGCCAGCGATCGACGATGGGTTCAAAGGACAGGATTTCACTGGAGTGACCGTCGGCTTGCTGGTTGTTGACGTCGACGATGGCGATCAGGTTGTCGAGCTTCCAATGTGACGCCGACATCACGGCTTCCCAGGTCGAGCCTTCGTTCAGTTCGCCGTCCGACAGCAGGTTGTAGACGAAGGCTAGTGAGCCTTTGCGGTTGAGACCCAGGCAGGCACCGACCGCGATGCCGAGGCCCTGGCCCAGCGAACCACCGGTGATTTCCATACCCGGCGTGTAGGCGGCCATGCCCGACATTGGCAGGCGGCTGTCGTCTGCGCCGTAGGTTTCCAGCTCGTCGAGCGGGATGATTTCGGCTTCGATCAAGGCCGCGTACAACGCAATGGCGTAGTGACCAATCGACAGGTAGAAACGATCGCGGGCTTCCCATTCAGGATCTTCAGGACGATGGTTCAGAGCATGGAAGTAGGACACCGCCAGCAGGTCGGCAGCGCCGAGAGCCTGGCCGACGTAGCCTTGCCCCTGGACTTGACCCATGCGCAGTGCGTGGCGACGAATATTGTGGGCGCGCTCCGTCAGGGTTTTCGGTGTTACGAATGAAGGGTTGGCAGTCATGGTGAAATCTCCTGTGAATCAACGATTGACCAAGGCGGCGGGAATGCGCAGCACCAGGGTGGCACCGACGAGCAGCACGCCAGTGATCAGATACATGCCGATGGCGCTGGAGCCGGTCAGTGTGGTTATCCAGCCGATCAGGTAGGGCGAGCAGAAGCCGGCGAGGTTGGCGAAACTGTTGACTGCCGCAATGCCTGCTGCGGCGGACACGCCACCGAGCAGCGTGGTGGGCAGCATCCAGAACATCGACGTCGCGGACAGAATCCCGGAGGCAGCGAGGCAAAGACTCAGGATGGAAAGCATCACGTTTCCTCCCATCATGGCCGCGAGTGTCAGGCCGATGGCCCCGGCGATCATTGGCACAATCAGGTGCCAGCGGCGCTCGCGGTGTTTGTCGCCACTGCGCCCGGCATACAGCATGGCGGCAATCGCGCAGAAGTAGGGCAGG
Source organism: Pseudomonas sp. Sample_24 (assembly GCF_004307605.1). Lineage (NCBI taxonomy): Bacteria > Pseudomonadati > Pseudomonadota > Gammaproteobacteria > Pseudomonadales > Pseudomonadaceae > Pseudomonas > Pseudomonas sp. Sample_24. The sequence continues at coordinate 61,134 of NZ_RCNW01000338.1, read as the reverse complement.
CTGGTCAGCAGGCCTATTTTCATCGGGTCGGATACCCCTGCGTTGCGCACCAGGGTCGGCAGCCAGAAGGTGATTGCGTACTGCCCCATGACGACACAGAAGTAGATGGCGGCCAGTAACCAGAGGCGGCGGTCACGGATGAACTCGCCTATAGACGCATGCGTCACTTTTTTCTGCTCGTCCTCGGCCAGCTCGCGGCTGATCAGCGCTTTTTCATCGTCGTTCAGCCAGCTGGCTTGATGCACTCCGTCCTTGAGATAGCTCAGTACCAGAAGCCCGACTACAACGGTAGGCACAGCCTCAAGCACGAACATCCACTGCCATCCGGCCCAGCCATGAACACCGGCGAAGTGAGTCATGATCCAGCCGGAAATCGGGCCGCCCACCATCCCCGACAACGGAATGGCGATGAACCACAACACGGTCATGCGGGCACGACGATAAGACGGGAACCAATAGGTCAGGTAGAGCAGCAGGCCCGGTGCCAGGCCGGCTTCGGCAATCCCGAGCAGAAAGCGCAACGCATAGAATTGCCAGGCGGTTTCGACGAAGGCGAACAGGGCAGAGACGATGCCCCAGGTGATCATGATGCGCGCGATCCAGACCCTCGCCCCGACCTTGTGCAGAATGATGTTGCTGGGGACTTCGCAGAGGAAATAGCCGATGAAGAACATGCCCGCGCCCAGCCCGTAGACCGTTTCGCTGAGCGCCAGATCATTCATCATTTGCAGTTTGGCAAAGCCGACGTTGACGCGGTCGAGGTAGGCGCACAGATAACACAGCATCAGGAACGGCATCAGACGCCACGCGGTTTTACGGTAGGCGTTGGAGCGCACGGTCGAAACCGCTTCGAGCGACAGGGTAGTCATGATGGTCTGATCTCTTGTTTTTATTGACCGCCAGGCCATCAAGCCTGGCTGTGTCATCGATCCAGAACCGCACGGGCCTTGCAGGCCCGCCCAGATGTACTCAGTGAATCAGCATGCCGCCGTTCACATCCAGAGTGATGCCGGTCAGGTATGAGGATAGGTCGCTGGCCAGGAACAAGGCGGCGTTGGCGACATCCTGGGTCTCACCCAGACGGCCCAACGGGATGCCGTCGATGATCGCGTGACGGCGTTCGTCCTGCATCAGGCCGCCGGTGATGTCGGTGTGAATCAGGCCGGGGGCGATGGAGTTGACGCGCACTTTGTCCGGTCCCAACTCGCGCGCCATCGCTTTGGCCAGACCCAATACGCCGGCCTTGGCGGCGCTGTAATGAGGGCCACCGAAAATGCCGCCGCCGCGCTGGGCGGACACCGACGACATGCACACGATGCTGCCGCTCGACTGTTGACGCATCAGTGGAATGACCGCCTGGGACATGAGCAAGGTACCGCGCAGGCTGACGTCCAGCACCTTGTCGTAATCGGAAGGGCGGATATCGAGCGTCTTGAGCGGTTGGGTGATGCCGGCGTTGTTGACGAGGATGTCGATGCGCCCGAAATGCTCGATGATTTTCGCCACGGCCTGCTGCACCTGGGATTCGTCGGCGACGTTGGCGGCCAGGCCGAGATGGCCTTCGCCCAGGGAGGCAGCGGCATCGCGTGCGGCGGATTCGTCCAGATCGAGAATCACCACACGTGCGCCCTGTTGCGCGAAGGTGGTCGCTGTAGCGCGGCCGATGCCACGTGCGGAAGCTGCACCGGTGATGATCGCGACTTTGCCTTGAAGAAGCATGGAAGAGTACCTCGGATTGTTTTTATTGGGTCGATCCACGAAGAACCGATGACCCAGCTTGTTCCCCAGACCAGCCCTGAGCAATAACGCGAATGTCACTCGGTGCTGAAAAAAATTCAGCACTCGCCAATGAACCCTCCCGATGTTTGAATGGCTGCATGCCCGGCCCACGCCACTTGCAGCGGAACAACAATAATCATGAGTACATCTGGCGACGCACCTCCGATCCTGCCACCACTGAAAGCCATTCAGGCCTTTGAACAGACCGCACGCTTCGGCAACGTCGCCCGCGCGGCCGAATTGCTTGACCTGACACCCTCGGCGGTCAGTCACCAATTGGCCAAACTGGAGGCAATGATTGGTCGCCAGCTGTTTCTCCGGACGGCCAGGGGCGTGACATTGACGCCGGTGGGCGAGCAATACCTCACTGAGGTGTCTGGCATCCTGCACAGCCTGGCGGTGGCGACCGAGCGCGCCACCAGTGACGTCAGCCTCGACTGCCTGCGCTTGCACTCATCCCCCAGTTTCGGCCTGCTGTGGTTGATGCCGCGCCTGGAACAGTTTCGACAGAGCCATCCCGACATCCAGCTCAACCTGTCGTGTTCCTACGAATCGCTGCATTTCAGTCGTGACAAGATCGATGTCGACATCCGCCACGGCATGCCCAACTGGCCCAGCTACGAAGTGCGGACGATACGTAATGAAAGAATTGCGGTCATGGCTTCGCCGAAGTTGCTGGCAACACGTTCGGTTCGAACGGTGGCGGATTTACTGGACAGCCAGTTGATCCTGTCGGAAGCCACATTGATAAAGTGGCCCCAATTGTTTGCCCAACAGGGCGTGTCACGCCCGGAAAAGCCCTACACCCTCAGCTTTGACCGCTCCTACATGACGCTGGAGGCAGCCAGCCACGGGCTGGGATTCGCCTTGGAAAGCACGCTGCTTGCGCAGGACTATCTGGCGCGGGGCGCGCTGGTCGAGGTAGCGCCGGAGCTTAGCGCGCCCATCACTGCACATCACCTGGTTTTTCCGAGGGCCCATGCAAATTTTCCTCGAGTGAGGAGATTTCTGGAGTGGATGCAGAAAGAGCTGGGGCATGACTTCAAATACTGATCTTGATGTCGTGGCAAACCAAACTCCAGTATCACGGCAGTGTGGCTGCTGAGTGTCTACTTTTGGCTGTGGATTCAACCGGTCGATGCAACAGATTGGCTAAATCGTTCAGCGGGCGTTTCGTACGTTAGCGATTTCGGCTTAACGCCCTAAACCACGAGCATTGGTACAGACGAGCATGGCCTATCCAAAGGCGTGCACCGGTGCGGTTTCCCCCTTGGTCTGCGTTCATATTCACTGCATAGCCGCCTCGCCTTGAAGATCAAATGCAGCCTGTCGAGCAAGCTCCGTGAACCGCACTACACTCGTAGACACACATCACAGGCAGCTTTCTATGAATTGGGGCAGCTGCACTGAGCAGAACAGCAGCGCTTAGGCAATTCCCCAATCGCCACTTCGGATTCGATAGCCCATCGCTCCTGAAGTTTTAGCTGATTAGTTACGCCATGTATTAACTGATATTTCAGATCGTCCGTTTATCTTGATGATCATCATAAATATAGTGACCCCATCGTTCTCCTGAAGCACAGCCAAGTTCAACTTTCCTAAAAAAACCGGCGATGTTGGCTGGCCGGCAGAAGGGGGTATCACCAAGTTGCACATAAACATGACCACGTCGCGCCTATATTTGCCAAAACGGTACTGCTAATTCGAGCATCAACCGGTGCTCGTGGTCCTGAACAGAAATCAGGTCAATTCATCGTTGTTCATTCCATAAAATTGGAGTTCCACCATTATGAAATCACGACGTATCGTAAGCGCCACTCTCGCCTTTAGCATGCTGTTGGGCGGGAGTACCATAGTTGGTCAAGCCCTTGCCGCCGACCCTGCTACCAGTCCCCCAAAATCCGCCAGTTCCTCCCCCAACCAGTTTCTCATTGACAAGATCAGTCCGGAATACTGGCGAGTGCAGATCAACAACCCGCCTTTCAACATATATGGTCCGGATTCTACCTTGCAGTTCGAGAAGGTGGTCAGCGCGATAGAAAACGACACCAAACTCAAGGTGGTGGTTTTTGAAAGCAAGGTGCCTGGCTTTTTCCTAACCCACTACGACTTCGCCGAGCCTCTGGAGCGGACCCTGGAAATGCCCAACGGGAAGACCGGCCTGCCGCCCCTTCCGGACATGTTGGTACGCCTGAGTAAGTCCCCAGTGGTTTCCATCGCGATGATCAACGGCCGCGCCTCTGGCGTGGGCAGTGAACTGGCCTTGGCCAGCGATATGCGTTTTGCCAGCGACAAGGCAGTGCTTTCCCAATTTGAAATTGGCGCCGGCTTTGTCCCAGGCGGAGGCCCAATGGCGCGCCTGCCACGTCTTATCGGCCGCGGCCGTGCATTAGAGGTCCTGCTAAGCGGTAACGACATCGACGGCAAGCTGGCCGAGCGTTATGGTTACGTAAACCGCAGCTTTCCCGAAAACGAGCTGAACAGCTTCGTCGATGCTCTGGCCCGCCGTATCGCCACCTTCGACAAGCAATCTCTGGGCGAGATCAAGGAACTGGTGAATGTAGCTTCCCTCCCTTCAAACGAAGACGTCGGGAAAGAATGGCCCGCTTTTCTCAACTCTGTTCGACGCCCTGCCGCCCAACACCATATCGGCCGCCTTATGGAACTAGGCCTGCAACAAAAAGCTGATGTGGAAATTAATCTGCCCAAGTATACCGGCCAGGTCAGTGCCGAGAAAAACTAAGGCGCAGAAAACTGCATTTCCGAGGTGGCGGTTCAAAAACTGTTGAACGACGCCGGATCTCTTCAATAGCTTGTTTTGGGGGGCCTGGTTGACGTTCAAAAGGGTTTGACGCTGGACGCCACCCCGTCTGCCGCAGGGTAAAAGGCATACATCTTGCTTTGCTAACAATATTCATATCGATAGCTAGCAAAAAAGAGGCCTTGAACCATGATCGCTACCTCCAGTCGTGCCGTGATCTGTACGCCCCATGCCGATGCCAGCGCCACCGGCATGCGGGTTCTGGAGGCGGGCGGAACGGCCATCGATGCGATGCTGGCCGCCAGTGCCATGCTTGCAGCGGTTTTCCCGCACATGACCGGTCTGGGTGGCGATGCCCTGTGGATGATCCACGACAGCAAGGTGCGCACCATCGTGGGGATCGGCCAGGCCGGGCAGCGTTTGCCTGAGGGCGGATCCATCACCGTGCGAGGTCCGGCTTCGGTGGCCAGCACCGCGGGCGCGATGGCGAGCTGGAAGACCGCAGCAGACATCAGTCGTCATGAGTGGGGCTCCAGGCTGGGCTGGGCTGATCTGTTGGTAGACGCAGCGAGCGTGGCCGATGCCGGTGTCGTGGTTTCGCAATCGCAATTGTTCTGGCAAACCCTGCGCCAGCCGTTGATCGAGCAATTGCCGGACCTGCATCACCTGTGCAAGACCGACGGGCGCTGGCTGCGCGAGGGCGATAACCTGCGCCAGCCCGAGCTCGCCAACACCCTTCGCCATCTGGCGAAACACGGCGTCGAGGATTTCTACCACGGCGAACTGGCTGAGGCTTTCGGGGCTGCGTTCGATCGCCTTGGGTGCGGCTTGACCGCTGCCGATCTGGCCGCGACCCGCGCCCCTGAAGTCGCACCGATTTCGGTGCGTTACCGCGATGGACGACTCTACAATGTCGCGCCGCCGTGCCAAGGCCTTTACACGTTGCAGGCCATGGCCGCGCTGCAACACAAGCCGCTGGCGCAAGTCGGCAACGGCAGCGCGCTGTACTATCACTATCTGGTCGAAGCCATCAAGCAGGGGTTGCTGCGGCGCAATGCGCAGTTGTGCGATCCGCTGAGCAAGCCCTGGGATTTTGCCGCCAGTCTCGAAAGCGTGCAGATTCAAGCCTATGCAGATGCCATCGACGACCAGCGTGCTGCACCCTGGACCGAGCCGGGGCGCCCGGCCGATACCGTCTGGATGGCCGCGACCGATGCTCAGGGGCGTACGGCCTGCCTGATCCAGAGCCTGTTTCATGACTTCGGCTCGGGCTGCATTCTGGGTGACACCGGCGTGCTGTGGCAGAACCGCGCTGCCGGCTTCAACGCGAATCCCGGGCACGTCAATGGCTGGGCTCCCGGCAAGCGTCCGGCGCACACGCTCAATCCGTCCTGCTATCTGGCTGACGATGGCCGACGCTGGTTCTTCGGCACCCAGGGGGGCGATGGTCAACCGCAGACCCAGATGGTCCTGGCGACCCAACTGATCGACTACCAGCAGCCCATTGACCAGGCCCTGCAAACCCCGCGCTTTTTGTTGGGGCGCAGTTTTTTCGACAGCACGGACAATCTCAAGCTGGAAGGCGACATGGCGGCCAACACGATTGAGGGCCTTGGGATGCTGGGGCATGAGGTGGAAATCATCCCGGCCCGCAGCCCCATGACCGGCCACGCCGGGATCATCGCCATCGATGCCGATGGCCTGCGCAGAGCCATGCATGACCCACGGGGCGAGGGCGCGGGCCTGGGTCAGGCGGGCTGAGCCGTGAGCGGGGCATTTGCCGGGTTCATGCCGCTGGCGGATAATGCCGCCGATTGCCCGCCATCCGCAGCCTTGCGTATTGGCCTGAGGCTTTCTGGACAACAGAGGAATGGATGGGCTTGAGCACTGTCACCGCCAAACAGCTTGAAGTGCAACGCATCGTCGATGCGCTGTTCAAGGCTATCGCCCAGCATCGCCTGCCGCCTGGCACTCGATTGGTAGAAGCACACATTGTCGAAACCCTGCAGGCCAACCGCAATCATGTGCAGGTGGCGTTGCAGCGGCTGGCGATGCAAAAGGTGGTGACCATCGAAGCCAATCGCGGCGCCATGGTTGCTCAGCCGACGGCAAAGGAAGCGCGGGATATCTTCAGCGCGCGTCGCGCCATCGAGCGGGCGATCGTCGAGGCCATCACCCCGGCAGTGATGCGCAAACACCGGCAGCGCATCGCCCGGCACATGAACAACGAACGCAAAGCCACCAACGACACCGATCGACGTGCCATCGTCCGCGAGCTGAGCGAGTTTCACCTGCTGCTCGGCGAGATCAGTGGCAATGCCGTGCTGAGCGATATCCTCGCCAACCTGATGGTGCGCAGTTCATTGATCGTCGCGCTGTACCAGCGCAATGACGTGCCATCCTGCGCCTCGGATGAACATCAGGAGATCATTACCGCGCTGGAAAATGGCGACAATGAAAGAGCCGTCGCCGTCATGCTCGAACACCTGGATGAACTGGAAGGGCAGTTGGCCCTGGAAGAAAGCGTGCCCGAGGAATTCAACCTCAAGCAGGCGTTGATCGATTAAGCACTCGGCTTCAGCAACGTTCCCGCCGGCCGGCTGAACGTCTGAAGCCCTCCCTTGAAGCCCATGACCGGTGCGCATATTTCAGCGATGACCGCCGCCGGCGAGGGCGCGTCGAACACAATGAAATCGGCGCGGCAGCCTGGCAGCAGACCGTAATCGGACAACCTCAGCATACGCGCCGCCTCGCTGGATACCCACGCCAGGCATTGCCGCAGTTGCGCCGCCGTGCCCATCTGGCTGACGTTGGCGAACAGGTTGGCCTGGCGGATCAACGAGGCGTCGCCATAGGGCGTGAACGGGTTGCCGATGTTGTTGGTAGACACCGAACAGGTCACGCCGCAAGCGTGCAGATGCGCCAGTGGCGCCAGTCCTCTGGGTTTGTTGTGAAACGCCTCGCGACCCATCAGGAACAGATCGGTGCTGGGCAGGCAAGTCACCTGCACGCCCGCTTGCGCCAGGTGCAGGCCAAGCACCGTCAGGGGTTCCCGGGGCAAGGTCGACAACTTGGTCGCGTGGCCGACGGTGACGCGTCCGCCCCAGCCATGCAGCTGCGTGCAGCGTGCCACCTCCATGACGGTCATGCCTTCGGGATTCAGGTCGAAATCCAGGTGCAGGTCCAGGTCGCAGTCGTAGCGCACCGCCAGTTCGAACAGGCGCCGGATCTGCCCGTTCGGGTCACTGTCCATATAGGGGCAGCCGCCGAGTACGCTGGCGCCGCTTTCCAGTGCCTGGCACAGCAGCGCTTCAGTCCCCGGATTGTTCAGTAAACCCTCCTGGGGGAACACGCAGATTTCCAGGCTGATGGCCCAGGCATAATCGGCTTGCAAGCGGCGAATGGCATTGAACCCGGTCAGGCCAATCTGCGGGTCCAGCTCGACATGGGTCCGGATATGCGTCGTGCCTTGGACAATCGCCTTGTCCAGTACCCGGGCACCGCGCCGATAGACATCGTCTTCAGTGAATTCGGCTTTTGCTGCCCGGGTTTGCGCCACGGCTTCAGACAGCGTGCCTTCGTGCAGCTGGCAGCGTTGCATGATGCAGGCCTTGTCCAGGTGCAAGTGGGTTTCGATCAGGCCCGGCATCATCAATTGGCCCTGCAGGTCAAGGGTTTGCCAATGGCGTGTGTCCTTACTGAAGGCGGCGACGAAGTAGCCGTTCTCGACATGAAGCTCGCTATTGGCGCGCTCGTCAGGCAGCCGGGCATTGATGACTTTCAAGGCGCTCATGCGACGGCTCCTTCACCCAGGTAAGCGGCAGCCAACGCCTGATCGTCGCGCAATTCTGCGGCGCTGGCGGCTTTGACAATGCTCCCGGTTTCCAGCACATAGGCGCGATCCGCCACCTGAAGGGCCAGGTTGGCCATTTGATCCACCAGCAGGATGGTCACGCCTTCGTCGCGCAGTGCGGCCAGTGCGTCGTACAACTCGCCGATCATGGCCGGTGACAAGCCCAGTGAAGGTTCATCCAGCAACAGGACTTTTGGCTTGGCCATCAGGCCGCGACCCACCGCGACCATTTGTTGTTCGCCACCGGAAAGCAGCCCGGCCGGGTTGTCGATGCGGTCTCGAAGGCGCGGGAAGCGCTTGAGGATCGCCTCGATTTCCGCGTCGGCGTCGAAGGCTTCGCGGCGTGAATACCCACCCAGCAACAGGTTGTCGCGCACACTCAGGTAAGGGAATACCTGGCGGCCTTCGGGTACCAGCGCCAAGCCTTTTGCCGCGACGGTGCTGGCGTTGGCCTGTTCGATGTTTTCGTTGTCCAGCAGGATGCTGCCGCTGCTGGCGCGATGCAGGCCTGCCAGGCATTGCAGGATGCTCGATTTGCCCGCGCCGTTGGCGCCGAGAATCGCCACCAGCTCGCCGGGATTGACCAGCAGGTTGACCTTGTCGACCACCGCTGACGCGCCATAGTCGATGACCAGGTCCTTGACGAACAGGCGCGCATCGCGGCTGCCATTCCAGGCCTGTTCGCGCGGCGTGGCCTGATACTCGGTGCCGCCCAGGTACGCGGCGATCACCTGCTGGTTGCGGCGGATTTCAGCCGGCGGCCCGGCGGCGATTGGCTTGCCCGCATCGAGTACCAGCAGGTGCTCGGACACCGACATGACCAGCGCCATGTCGTGCTCGACCAGAATCACCGTGAGGCCAAAATCCGCCAGCTTGCGCAGCAGAACGGCCAGATCATCGGTGTCGCGGCGGCTCAGACCCGCTGCCGGTTCATCCAGCAACAGGACCGCAGGCGCGGTGGCCAGTGCCCGGGCGATTTCCACCAGGCGGCGATCCACATGGGGCAAGTCCTCGGCGGCAATGTTCACCTCGCCGCGGTAGCCCACCAGTGCCAGCAGATCCAGCGCCAGGCTTCGCTGCTCGTCGGTGGCAAGGCTGAACGGCAGGCCCAGGCGACCCTTCTGCATCGCGACCAGCAGATTGTCCAGCACCGACATTTCGCCGAACAGCAGGGTGGTCTGATAGGTGCGGGCGATGCCGGCCCGGGCGCTTTTCCAGGCCGGCAGGCCCGCCAATGGCTGTTGCAATTCGATCTGGCCGCTGTCCGGCACATAGAACCCGCTGATCATGTTGAGCACGGTGGTTTTACCCGCGCCGTTGGGGCCGATGATGCTGGTGATGCTGCCGGCAGGTGCATGCAGGCTGACATGCTGCGCGGCCTGCACGCCGCCGAAGCGAATGCCTATGTCACTGACCCGCAAGCCTGAAGACGGGCCACGACTGCGCAAATGCGCGGCGATGCGTTGCTGATCGATGCGCGTCGGTGGCAGCAAGCGAGGCGGTTTGATCCAGCGTCGGGCGAGGGCGCCGAGCAGGCCGTTGGGCGCGATCCAGAGCACCAATAGCAGGAGCACGGAAAAGATCAGCAGGCGGTACTCGGCAAAGTCGGACAGCAGTTCCGGCACCAGCACGATCAGCAGTGCGCCAATCAACGGTCCGAACAGCATGCCGCTGCCGCCGACGATCACGGCCAGGACAAACAGAATGGATTGGGAGAACGGGAAGGATTCAGGGTTGATGAACATCAGCAATGGCGCGAGCAAGCCACCCGCCAGCCCGGTCAATGCCGCCGACAAGGCAAACGCCAGGGTTTTGCTGATGACCGGATTGAAGCCCAGTGAGCGGGCGGCAATCTCCGAGGCTTTCACCGCGCGCATGGCCTTGCCCCAACTGCTGTGGCTCAGGCGCTGGTAAAACAGCAGGGCGCCTATCATCAACGCACCGGCCAACAGGGCGAGGACAGTCGCCGGATCAAGGCCGGCGAATTCCGGCAGCGGGATACCCATCAAGCCGTTGGAACCGCCCGTAACGTCCCGCCATTCGATCAGGCTGTGATGCACCACAAAACTGAAGGCGATGGTGATCATCGCCAAGTACGGGCCGCTGACCCGAAGGGCGGGAATCGCCAACAGCGCGCCAACCAGTCCGGCTACCGCACCGGCCGTGGGCAGGGCCAGCCACAACGGCCAGCCCGCCAGGGTCAGCAGTGCCGATACATAGGCACCGATGGCGTAGAAGGCGATATGCCCGAAGGAAATCTGCCCACTGAGGCCGATCAGGATATTGAGGCCCACACCGACCACCGCCGCCAGGGCGCAGAGGGTGAAAACCAGCAGCGAGTAGCTGTCCAGCGTGAACGCCAGTACGCCGCAGACGATCGCGAGCAGGGCAATGAAGACCGGTGCGGCCAGGGGGTTGAAGTTCTTCATACTTTCACCAATGCCTGGCTGCCGAACAGACCGTTGGGACGAATCGCCAGCGCGACAATGACCAGCGCAAACGTGAATATCTGGGTGAAGGCGGAGCCGAAATACAACGTGATCAATGCTTCAGTCAGGCCGAACAGCAGCCCCGCCGTGAACACACCGCCCGCGCTGGTGATGCCACCGAGAATGGCCACCGCGAACGCCTTGAGGCCGAACAACATGCCCATTTCCGCATTGACGCTGAACAGCGGCGCAATCAATAAACCCGCCACGCCGGCGAATAACGTGGAGACAGCAAAGGCGATGGCGACCACACGATTGACGTTGATCCCCATCAGCATCGCTGCGCGGGGATTCTGCACGCAGGCTTCCAGCACCTTGCCCAGCCGGGTGTAGCGCCGCACCAGATACAGCGCCAGGGCAATGGCCGCGCCTGCCAGCGGAATCAGCAATTGCAGTGCGCCCACGTTGCTGCCAAACAGCTCGATGTTCAGATTGACCAGGCTGCTTTCAAATTGGCGCGGCTCCTTGCCGAAGGTAAACAGCGCCAGGTTATCCACCAGGATGCCTCCCGCCACCGTTGCCATCAGCCAGGCCTGTGAGCCGCGACTGTGGAAGGGCCGTACCAGCCAGCGTTCGATCACCAGGCCGTACAGCCCGCAGAGGATCAGCGTCAGCGGCAGGGCCAGCCACAGCGACCAGCCCCAGTTGATGCAGAGGGTGTAGCCCAGCACGGCGCCGACCATCATGGCGCTGCCTTGGGCAAAGTTGACGGTGCGCGAGACGACGTAGGTCAGGTGAAAACCCAACGCCAGCAACGCGTACATGCTGCCGAGGCCGAGGCCGGTGATGATGGCGGCGGTGAACATGGCTTACTCCTCAGGCTTGAGCGGCACGATCTGGTCGTTGACGACGTGGGTGAACAGATAGTCGTCCGGCCCCAGCGCGTCATGTTTGGATGGGGTAAACGGTTGCGTGTAGTGCTTGATCAAACCGTCGTATTCGTTGATGGCGTAGAACCCGTCGCGTACGGCCTTGCCGTCGGTACTGCCGGCTTTTTCGATGGCCTGGGCGGTGAGATGCAGCGCGTCGTAGGCATTGGCAATGCCCACTGCCGGCGTGACGTCAGCCAGCGTCTTGATCTGCGGGTATGCCGTTTTCAACGCAGCCAACAGGGCATCGCCCTTGGCGCCATTGTTCTCGGTGAACACGTAGGTCTGGATGAAATGCACGCGAGAGGCGTTCGGCCCCGCCAACTCGCCAAAGCGTCCACCGGCCGGCCCCCAGTGAGAAACGACCGGCACGTCCCAGCCCATGCGGTCCAGGGACTTGACCACCTGTGCCGAGGGACTGACGTTACCGACCAGCAGCAGGGTGTCTGCACCGGCGTTTTTCAATCGGGTCAGTTGCGGCACTACGTCGAGATCGCTGTCCTGGATACGCTCGACACCAGCGTTGGGCATGCCGCGTTTTTCCAGGGCGCGCTTGAAGCCAGCCTCGTTGGACTCGCCCCATGGATTGTTGATGAGGATCATCCCCGGCTTCTTCATACCGTTGTCGACGCCGTACTTCACCAGTGCCTCATCCACCAGTTCATCGACGGCGGAAACCCGGAACACGTAGTTATCGGCTGCGCCGTTCTCGGTGATTTTCGTACCGGCGGCCCAGATGCCCATGAACGGTACTTTCATCTGGTTGACCAGCGGCACGATGGCCAGGGAAACCGGTGTATCAAGACCGCCAAACAGCACCGCGACCTTTTCCCGCTGGACCAGTTCGCGAGCGGCGAGGATGCCCTTGGACGGGTTGCTTTCGTCGTCACGACGCACCAGCTCCAGCGGACGCCCGAGCACGCCGCCGCTGGCGTTGACCTCATTGATGGCCATGGTCAAGCCCCGAGTCAGGGCTTCGCCGGATTTGGCCGACTGGCCCGAAAGCGCGGCTACCAGACCGACTTTGATCGGCGGCTCGGACGCTTGCGCGCCACCGAAAAGAGCCATGTTGAGCGTGACTGCCGCAGCCACGGGAAACAGCAGACGTTGCAGGTTTGGAAGCCGGGTGGCCATAGTTGATTCTCCTGATTGCTAGCAGTTGCATAATTATTGCTAGCAAGTAGGATGCCAGTCGCAGCAGCCCTTGAAATAGGGTGGTTTTGCAGGGGCTGGCAGAGTTTTTCGCGCCAAAAGAAGGCGGCTTGCACCATGCAAAGGCGTCCGAATCAACCGGGTATTCCTAGAGTCAGGAGTTTTAGCGATGTCTGAAATGAATAAAGATGTACAGATTGTTAGCAATTTTCTCGAGGCTTCCATGGCCCCGGATCCCGTCCGGGCGGCGACGTTCATGAGTGCCGATGTAAAGATCACCTTTACCGGCGGCCGGGCCATGCCCGATCCACTGGCGATCACGGCGTTCAATGGCTCACGCTACGCCTGGGTCAAGAAAGCCATGGGAAACTTCGACTGGATGGACCGGGGCGACCATACCGTGGTGTATTCCAATGGCACACTGTTTGGCGAATGGCCGGATGGCCGCCGCTTTTCGGGCAATCGTTATCTGGACCGCTTCGAAGTGCGCGATGGCAAAATCACCCATATGGACGTCTGGAACGACAGTGCTGAGTGGTTGCTGGCACCGGAGATTGCCAAGGAATGAAAGGGCACTTTGTTGTTGCGCACAGTTGAGCCAGGGTTCAGCGCGAACGAAGAAGTTGGGGGGCGGCCATTTTACATGGCACTGGTACCTCTAAAGACCTACCCGCCGCATTGCATTGGTATACCCGTGCTGCCGATCAGAGCCGGGCCAACGCCCAGTACGTCCTTTGCCACCTCTACACGTCGAGTTGATGTGTGGTCGAGGTCGTGCGAGCCGGCGCGTCACGCTGCAGCACTGGGCAGCCCTTTGAGAGCGGGTGATCTAGTGGTAGTTGGACCGGGATCTACTGGGTGGTGCCCGGGGTGAAAGTGGACGTTGAGTTTGCCGGATAGGACGAGCTGCCTTGTTGGCTTGATGCGCTCCAAAGGCTTGTTCACTTCCAGCTTGCGGAGCCAGCCGGCGCATGGCTCCTCCTTAAAAGGCGTCGGCTTTTAAGGCTTGGCTCAGTGGCGGGCGCCAGTATCTGTTGAAAAAGGAGCCCCCTGCCGAGCTTGTCGCTATCAGGTTACCGCGCGCGCAGGTATTCCCACGCATGCGGCTCTCCAAATTACCTCAAGTCTCCACCCAAACTCGGCGTGCCAAACCCGGCCAACGACGCGTTGGAGCGGTTGAAGTAGCCTGCCCAGAACGCGTTCAACGCATCCATGGTTCTGCCTGAGCGATAGCTTTGTTTGATGTCATCGGAGATCAGGCCAGCACCTGTGACGTAGACGCGGGCGCCGGAAAGATCGGCGAACAGGTTGTGGGTCTGGGCTTTTTTCAGCTCGTCGGCGACTACCAGGTTCTTGATCTGGTTTTTCGCGTAGAAGCTGGCGTAGTCGCTGTTTTCCAGCATGTCGCTGATCAGGAATACCACGTGATCGTGGGGCTTTTCGGCAGATTTGATGTCGTCGCCGATTTTGCGCAATGCGTTCATGATTTCGCTTCTCGGAATGTCCTGACGGGCATCACGTAGGCTCTTGACGAATAGTTTGCCGAAGCCGGTTTCAAAGTCTTGTGGCTGACGGGCCAGGCACTGGTCCAGGGTGCGCAGTTTGCGAGCGCTGGCGTCGTCGCGAACTTCCTCTCCGACATTTTTGTCGAGCTTTCCGGCATAGATCAAACGTAGGTATTCGCCCGGCAGAAACGCCGAAAAACTGTAGAGCTTAATGCTGTCACCGGGTTGCACGAAACGAGTGATCTGACCCCATGCCTGTTTCTGGATGTCTTCCGGAACGGGTACGGTCTCATCGACCACGACGATCAGTTCGCGGCCTGAAGCGTCTGGCTTCAGTTCTGGAAGTTGGGCGGTTTCGTAGCAACTTTGCAGGTCGTTACGCTCCAAAGCCAAGGCGATGTGGGGCATCACCAAGGCTGCGATCATCAATGCCTTCAGGGCTTTCATGCGTTGACTCCTGCGACCTTGAAGATGCCCAGTTGCTTAAGCAGCAGCTGTTGTTCACGGACACTCTTGAGAGTGGCTTCGTCTTGCTTCAGAGCTTTTGCCAAGGTTGGCAATTGCTCATCAGTGACGCTCGTGAGGTCGTGGAAGGTATTTGCGTCAATATCTGCCAGTACCGCCACGGGTGCCACCGTCTGAGGTTCGGACACTGCTGCAATGGCTGCTTGCAACGCCCGGACAGGTTGAGGCGCGGGGATTACCGGTGCCACTTCAATTGCTGGCGCTGGCGTTGTGTTGATGCGCTCTTGACCGTGCTTCAGTGCTTTTTCAGCAGTACGGCGCACCATCACATACGCGTTGAAGTCACGCTTTTGAATAGCCGAGCCTTTCATCGCGTTGAGGTGTTCGGCATTGTTGGTCATGCGCGTGGAAAGCTTCTGCTGCAACATGCTCAGCTTATGGTCGGCATGGCCGGAGATTTTGGTGCGCTCGCGCTCCATCCAGCGAACCATTTCGTCCGCACTGTTGAATTTATGTGTGTAGTTGTAGGCGCGGCGCGAGTGGACACCGGCGAAACCAAAAATGCTCGCTAGCCAGCAGGTGATGCACTGGATGGCGATGTAGATGACCGAGAGGATGAGGTATGTGGTCAACGACGCTTCTCGGATCGCTTGCATCTTGTCGTCGATGGTTTTGTTGTCAGCCGAGTCATTGACCGCTTTGGATTCATCCGGCAGCTCAAATGGGCTGACTTTGGTAGAGCCGCCACTCTGTGCGCTTTCAGCGCGCAGCGAGTTCACCATCTCATCCTGAATGCTGTCGAGCGTCTTGGCGCGAACCACGAATGCGGCGACAGCCATGATCATGATAATGCCGACGAACGCACCGATAAGCAGGTACTTGGGCGTAACGTCCACCGAGGTGGCGATGCGCGACAGAATGCGGTTGTAGTCCTTGTCGTTGCTGTCGCTGAAGCTGTCTTCGATGTTGATCGAATCGATTTGCTTAAGGTGGTTGGAGCGTGAATCGGATGCGTCGCCACGCCACCACGCACGGGCCTTCTTGATCAGGCTGTTGTGGTGGATAGCGTGACCGGCCGCTTCGGCAAAACCGCAGGAGATGACGGCCAGGAGGATTGCCACGCCAATAGCCTGGTAGCGTTTGTCACTGGCCGATGCGTCGAGGCTTAACCAGCCCGACAGTACGTAACCAAAGCCGACGGCTTCAACCACCAACAAAACGGCGGCCAGGATAAACACCCAGGCCGGACGTGGTCTGCGGCCGGCTTCGCCAATTTTTTTCAGGTAGTCCTGACACTGGCGAAAGAACTCCGGGCTCTTGTCTACCTGGCCGTATGCTTCGTAGTAGTCATTGCACAGATCGTACTCGGAGTTGGTCCAGCCATCTGGGCGGATGGTGGGCTCTTTACTGGCTGAGCGCGATACCGTGCCAATCAGCGGTACACCGTGCCAGATACGCATGGTGAAGTAGCCGACCTTCTCCCAGTAGAATTTCAGTAGGCACAGCAGGACGAAAAGAGCGGTGATGCTGACGATCGCCATCTCGTTTGCGGCAATAAAAGCTTTGAAAGCTGCCATCGCGGATTCTTGCACGTTCGATATCTCCGTTTATCTACTATTGGGTGCTGACAGGGGCATATGCGACGGTGTAGCTCTGCTCGCCGACGGGGTAGAACAACGCACCGCGCTCGGCGGTTGCATTGCCTTTGCTGAATACAACGTCCATGCAGGCTACCGGTGCTTTGGGTTCACTGATGAACACGCGGTACAGCACTTCTTTTTCGCCTTCGTACGTGTTGGCGACGGCATTCATTGACGGCAGCGGCTTACGATTGCCATCGTCATACCCTTTCACCACTTGAATGAAGGGTTGTTTGCCGACTTCGGCGCCTTCGCGAAGGATGGAAACCGGGGAGATAGTGACCAGGTTGCCGTTGACGGTATTGGCCCAGACTCGGTTGTTGTAGCCGGGCAGGTAGTCGCGTGTTTTCACGCCATCGAGCGGTTTATCGGTTGCCAGGCTGATGACGTCACCGCTTTCTCGCGGCATGTCGTCCTGGCAACTGCCAACGGGAATGTCGCTGGCATTAGCCGCGCTAACGAAGCTGAATCCGCCGGTTTTTGGCGTGATGTTTTGGCCCAGATTCCAATGCATGCTGGCGGTTGGCACACCGCCAAAGTCGACAGCCGGTTTCGCACCATTGCTGTTTTTAGTGCTGATGAGCTCCACCGCGGCGACAGTGGAAGGCGTTGGTGATGTCGATTTTGCCGCGACCGCAGGGGTGGCAGGCTTGCTCAAAGGTTTGGCGGTGGATGCACCGTAGGCCAAGTATTTGGCGTTGGACTGCTCGGCTTTGGCGCGCCTCACCAACACCTCCTGGGAGGTCAGCTCTGCAATTTCTACCCGGCGGTTTTCAGTACGGCCTTCGAAGGTACTGTTGTCGGCCAGAGGCCGCGAAGCGCCGGCACCCTGGTAGAAAATCGAAGTCGAAGGAATGCCTGCGGTCATCAATATTTTGCCGACGGTGCGTGCACGGCGTTCGGACAGTTTCTGATTGGTTGCGCTACTTCCCGTGGCATCGGTGTGGCCTACCACCAGTAAACGTCGAGTGTTCGCTATTTTAGGATCGACATTGGCATAGGCGGCTGCCACTTTGGCGACGCTTCGCTGGCCGCTGACAGTGAGTTGGTCGGAGCCGGTGTCGAACATTCCAGAGTCTTCGATTTGCGTCACGAGACCGGCATCCAACGGCGCGGCACTGGGTGTGGCCGACACAGTCTGAAGTTGTTCTGAATGGATCTTCAGGTTTTCTTCTTTAGCAATGCGATCCAGCTCTTGCATTCGGCTTTGCCAGACCGATCCTGCATAGCAACCAACAGCTGTGCCCGCGGCAGCACCCAGCAGTGCGCCGTTCTTGCCGTTAAGGGCATAACCTGCCGCACTACCGACAACCAGCCCAGCACCGCACAAGATCGCCGTGCCGTAGTCTTTGCCCAATTGGTCGAATTGGCCAGTTGAGCACCCGGAAGCCAGCAGCAATGCGCTGGCAAGCGTGGTGAAACGAAATGCGTTGGTCATTTCAAGTCCATTTCAATGCTGTTTTACAAAACGCAGTCACACCTAAATGCCGATAAAAAATCAGTATTCAGGCGAAACCAAATGCGTTCGGGAAGTGCGTATTGGGTGAGGTCAAAAGCCGACCGCGTTTAAAGATCGCCAGCGTTACGGCGCAGCACGGAAGGGCGCAAAATGAACAAGCCCTGGCGCGAAATTTTCATTTCGCGCACAGCTTTTGGCGGGCCGGGTCGAAGAATGGCCAAAGCAAAACTGGTTATCTTGTTCAAGCGAAGTCCTTTTCCAGGAAGTGCACTGCTGAGTCCAAAGTGATGGCTAAAAGGCATCATTTTTTGATACTAAATGCAACAAAGAGCGATGTCACGAAAATGTTTGGTCCTGTGCTGCTGCTCACCGCAGCAGAGGGACGACTGGATTTTTGGATTGGAGGAGGCGGTTCAAGACTTAGATACTGGCTTTCACAACCCTGGCTTTTTTTCTTTTTGGTCGGTAGCAGCGTGTTAAAAACGACTATCAGGCCATTGCTGTCTGTCAGGAATAGCAGTAAAACGATCCTTAGCCTCCGGTGAGCAAAAGCAAAAAGGGATACAGCCATTAGTTAAATAAACCCTACTACTTTGTCTTTTTCAAGAACACCGATTACAAGGCATAATGGCGGCGGGGTTTGTATAGAATCCGTCCATCTGGAAACAATTTAGATCAATAATGAACGATATAATTTCCGAAATAGTTAAGTGGCTAACTGAAAAACATTCGACAGGAATTCGCTCACTTTATGGTTTTCAGTCCGTGTTGGTAATCGTTGTGGGCATCGGCGCTATGATCAGTACCAAGGCGCTTGTCGAAAAACGGAATATGCTTAAAAAGCGGATGGTTAGTGACCTGTCCTCGGCCCCCCTGATCGCAACTTTACGAGTAGAAGAGACTGGAGGAGCGGTTAGATATGTCGCAACGCTGAGCAGTACCAGCAAAGGGTTCGCTGTTACGGTTGTTCGCGAAACTGGGGTGGATCCTGTGAAATCATTTAGCCCCTTAATGCGATCACTGGATGAGGTTGACGCTTGGTTGAGAAACCGAACCCCCTTCATTCTTGCTGACTTCAGAAATTGAAACGGCTGTGCTGCGTTGGTAGTGAGAGGCTACATCCGACCCCAAGCGGTCGGTGACATCAAACAATAAATGGCAGCAAGCAAACGTTCATCGCCGCATCACTCAGGCAAATGCAGCTTCTACAAATGCCTCTAACGCCTTGTCTTCCAGGATTTCGATAGAGAAGTGCCCGAAGCGCTTGGGCAACCAGATAATGCGTGTTCCCGACGGTGATTGCAGGTCCGAGCGGGCTAGTGGCTTTCCGTTTTCATCTTCTGGCTGAACACCGGCGACCATCAGTTCGTCGTAGGCCCGCTCGATGTCTGGCGTCGAATAGCAGTGGCGATAAATCATCCCTTCTCCCGATGAGCCTAATAGCTCTTTCAGGTTCCCCGCCAATGGTTGTACCAACATGAAACGCTCTTGACCGATCAGCGCAATTGCGTAGCGTACGTGCAGACCACCTCGTTCCCAAACGAGCGTTTTGGAGATCCTGGCATTAAGTATCTGTGCGTAGTAAGCACAGGCTTCTTCGAGATTATTGACCAGTACATCTACGTGACTGAACTTCAGATCCATTGCAGACTTCCTATTGAACCGACGTACATGTTAAGCCGAACGCTCTCAGAACTCGATGGATTTCGTGAAGCTCTATTGTTGGTGTAGAAGTGCGCTAATCCGTAAGCGCCTGGGGAAGTCACCTTCCGAACTCCAGCATTAAGGGCGATGGTGTCCGCGTATTTTTAAGCGGACGCCATTGGCCTTAACGTCAGGATTTCCATGCGCCATCGAAGCTCTTATCCGAAACCCTTCAAGGCCCAGGTTGTTCAGGAATGCCTGCAACCGGGCGCAACCCTATCCAGCGTCGCCATCAGCCACGGCATCAACGCCAATGTGATCCGCAAGTGGCTGCCGCTTTACCGAGACCAGCCGCCAGCAGCGTTTCCGGCTTTCGTTCCGTTGAGAGCTGCACCCAAGCGGCAGACGGAAGCTTTGGCGATTATTGAGCTGCCGCTTGGCGAGCAATCGATCACGGTGAAATGGCCGATGTCTGATCCTGAAGGCTGCGCCCGCTTTGTCCGTGGACTCACGCAATGATTCGCGTCGACGCCATCTGGCTTGCCACCGAGCCCATGGACATGCGTGCCGGCACCGAGACCGCGTTAGCCAGAGTGATCGCGGTGTTCGGTGCGGCGAAGCCGCACTGTGCTTATCTGTTTGCCAACCGCCGCGCCACTCGTATGAAAGTGCTGGTGCATGACGGGATTGGCGTCTGGCTGGCTGCTCGTCGATTGAACCAAGGAAAGTTTCACTGGCCAGGCAGTCGACTAGGCTGCGAGATGGAGCTGGATGCCGAGCAACTTCAGGCTTTGGTGCTCGGACTGCCTTGGCAACGCGATGGAGCTGGCGGTGCAATCACATTGCTCTAGAAACTGTAATTAGCGCCTCGGCCTGCTGCCGCAGGCGATCCGCTTTGGTAAAATCCAGGGCATGAGTTCCTCGCCCAATCTCGATCAGATGACCCTCGACCAAGTGCGCGCTTTCGCTGCGCAGTTGCTGTCCCAGGTTGATTCGCTCGGACAGCAAGTCGACAGGATGGGCAAGAAGAACGACCGCGACCAAACCATCATCGAGCAACTCACCCATGAAATCGCCTGGTTCAAACGTAGCAAGTTTGCCAAGCGTAGTGAGCAATTAAGTCCCGACCAAGGCAGCTTGCTCGACGACTTGCTCGACACCGACATCGCGGCCATTGAAACCGAGCGGAAGGCGTTGAGTCCGCCGGCTGCGCAAGCTGAACCACGCAAGCAGTCCAAGCGTGTTTCCTTGCCTGCGCAGTTTCCGCGTACCGTGATTTATCACGAACCCGACAACATCCAATGCGCCTGCGGTTGCCAGCTCCAGCGGGTTGGCGAGGACGTCAGCGAGAAGCTGGATTACACGCCGGGCGTGTTTACGGTGGAGCAGCATGTGCGCGGGAAATGGGTCTGCCGCGAGTGTGAAACACTGACTCAGGCACCGGTTCCCGCCCAGGTCATTGATAAGGGCATCCCGACGGCAGGGCTGCTGGCTCACGTGATGGTGGCCAAATTTGCCGACCATTTGCCGCTGTATCGGTAAGAGAAAATCTTTGGCCGCGCCGGCTTGGCCATCGCCCGCTCGACACTGGCGCAATGGGTCGGTCAAACCGTGTGCAGCTCCAGTCCTTGGTCGATGCGCTACGCGAAACAGTGCTTGCTCAAGGCGTGATCCACGCTGACGAAACGCCGGTGCAGATGCTCGCCCCGGGTGAGAGGAAAACGCATCGTGCTTATGTCTGGGACTACTGCACTACGCCATATTCGGGGCTCAAGGCGGTCGTTTATGACTTCAGTCCAAGCCGTGCGGGAGAGCATGCACGCAACTTCCTTGGCGCGTGGAATGGCAAGCTGGTTTGCGATGATTTTGGTGGTTACAAAGCAAGCTTCCAGCAAGGCATCACTGAAATCGGCTGCATGGCCCACGCTCGCCGCAAGTTTTTTGATCTGCACGCGACGAACAAAAGCCAACTGGCCGAGCAGGCGCTGCACTCAATTGGTGGGTTGTACGAAATTGAACGGCTGGCGCGGGAGATGACCGACGAAGAACGCTGGCGAGTACGTCAGGAAAAAGCGGGGCCCCTTATCGACGCACTCCATACCTGGATGATGGCCCAGCGCGACCTTGTGCCCGAAGGGTCGGCTATCGCCAAAGCTCTGGATTACAGCCTCAAGCGCTGGATGGCACTGACTCGATATCTAGAGGACGGCGCTGTGCCCATAGACAATAACGCGGTCGAAAATCAGATAAGACCGTGGGCACTTGGGCGCTCCAACTGGTTGTTCGCCGGGTCACTGCGCAGCGGCAAACGGGCGGCAGCAATCATGAGTTTGATCCAGTCTGCGCGCATGAACGGGCATGATCCGTAAGCTTACTTGAAGGATGTTCTGACTCGTCTGCCGACGCAGCGGGCGAGTGAGATTACGGAGTTGCTGCCGCATCGATGGGCGCCCATTCAATCACGTAAGGCGTGTTGGCCGGTCACCTAGAAACAAAGGAATTGCCAAACGCCAACGGACTTCCTCTTCATTCCTTTTAGTCGAGATTGCGCGAAATATTGATGCTGTAACCGGTGGTATCCGTCGGCACCTTCTTCTTGGCGAATCCGTTGATGACGAGGTAAAGCAATGGGCCAATCGATACGAAGACTGCTGTTATGAGAAAGTAAGGCACAAGAGAGACCGCAGATCGGCCTTTGGAGCGAGCGTCCCGATACATCCAGATGCAAGCGAGGACGCCGAGCAGGTAAAGGTCAATAACTACTTGGGCAGTGTCCGGGCTGGATATTAACTCCAGGCCGAAGTCGATGAGCGATTGATCGGCAACGAACATGGTACTCACCGTATACAAGGAAAAAATCACCAATGTGGCAAGTGAGAGGTAGGGTCTTTTCATTAGTCCTCCTTGAGCAAGAAGCGATGATCAACGCTGACAAGGTAGTGATATTGTCACGACGAGATCAATGACCTCACAGGTCATGGACTCAGCCAATTCGCGCCGTCAGAGTCGAACAATGAGCACTCGACCTTTTCCTCGAACGACACCCGCCATCACTGCAAGTGAGCAGTTGCGTCAACTGCGACGTCAGGCAAAATTGAGCCAACTCGACCTAGCCTTGATGTCAGGTATTTCTCAGCGCCACCTCAGCTGCATCGAGACAGGGCGCGCCAAGCCAAGCCCAGGAACTCTGCATAACCTACTCATGGCACTCGATGCGCCTCTAGAGCACTGCAACAGTGTCTTTCTCGCCAGTGGTTATGCACCGCGCTACGAAGCAACACCTCTTACCTCGCCAAGCATGGAGGCTGTTCGTGACGCTATAACTCACCTGCTTCATGCCAACAACCCCGCACCAGCGATTGTCTTGGGGAGTCAGTGGGAGATATTGGCAGCCAACGCCAGCACTGGAGTGCTGTTCGATCTGGTCGGCCTGAGTGCCGATGCGGCAGAAGGCCTAAATCTGTTGGTAACGCTGCTGGAGCCTGGAGGGTTGGGCGATCATCTGAACAACGTCGAGGAAATCAGATTGATTGCTTGGCAAAGGGCAGCTAGAGAGGCCCTGAGCAACCCGGGGCTCGCTACGCTTCTGAAAAGCCTCCCCACGCCTCAAGAGGCTTCCACGTTAACAAACGAACTGCCTCCGTTGGTACTGACGCGGCTCGACTCAAGGCACGGGGAACTGAAATTCATGTCAACTTTTACAACATTTGGCATGCCTCTCGACATTACGATGGAGTCGCTGCGTATTGAGCATCTGGTTCCTGCCGACGCGAGAACCTGGGAAGTCATGGCCCGAGCCTATGGACAATTGAAATGCTGATGCCGTTATCTTCGATTCAACACATTCATAGGTGTGTTCGCCAGACGCTTACCCGACTCTTCCTGCTCGTGGAGGTTATAACAGCATTGACGCTAGCGCGTTTAGGGATTGAGAAACAAGGGATAAGACCTTATTGCCAAACGTCTGCGTTTGGTCGATTGCCGCCCGACGTAAGGGGATTAATCGACCGTAGTGGCCACTCAGGCTCGACAGATCCCTTGCCTGTGCCTATCGTCGCTCCCTCTAGATCGCGTTTTTACCAAAGTCAAAGGAACGACCCATGAGTACGCTGCTCACTATACGTGTAGGTCTGATCGGAGACCGTGACCTTAGCGTTACTGCTCACAGAGCCATCGAGCAAGCGTTGCCATTAACGGCTGCCGCAATGGGCATCAGTATTGAATATGAATGGCTGGCCACAGACTCGATCAACCCTGCGCACTTACTCAGCTTCAACGGGCTATGGTGCGTTCCGGCCAGTCCGTACCGCGACACTGAAGCCGTATTGGCTGCGATCAGTTACGGGCGCAAGGAAGCCATTCCGTTTCTAGGCACTTGTGGCGGCTTTCAACACGCTTTGCTGGAGTACGCCCGGAATGCCTTGGGCTGGAGGGATGCTGAGCATGGCGAGCTACCTAGTCAAGGCGGTCGGGCTGTAATCGCCCCACTGACTTGCGCGCTGGTGGAGACCCAACAATCTATTCGCTTGGCGGAAGGTTCACGGATCGCTAAGGCCTATAGCGCTCCGCGAATTCAAGAAGGTTATCGCTGCCGGTATGGACTGAACCCGCAGTTCGCGGCTGAGCTGCTTGAAGGGTCTCTACGCGCCACGGGTTGGGATGAGGACGGTGAAGTACGAGCTGTCGAATTAATGGGTGCCGCGTTCTTCGTCGCTACTCTGTTTCAGCCAGAACGTGTAGCCCTTGAAGGTCAGACTCCTCCACTGGTGAGGAGCTGGTTGCAAGCCTGTACCGATCGTAAGTAACTATTATCTATCGGCGCGTTCATGGCTGCCCGAAGAGTCGCTTTGTGGGGGGCTCTTTTGGCCGATTTCTGCCTACCATGACCAGCTAAAATCAACCCATATCAACCCATATCAACCCGTCTGGAAACCAACCGAAATACCTGCCCTTGGTATCTGTTGTAGTTAATAGCGCTGTGAAAGGTGGGCCAAGGTAGAGCTCAGTTGCTGTTTCGGTCTATTGGCTCAAACATGGTTTTGAGATCAATCGGATCCAGGCAGTCCGGCGCCTTATCTTTCACTTGCTTGAAATAGCTTCGTGCTGCCGGATTCTCGATACCACTTTTGAGCGCTAGCAGATAATAACCATCGGCACGAAACTGTTCCTGGCTCAGCAGCACAGGGGTGTAAAGATCCCTCAGTGAGGTCAACGGTTGCTCACGATTGACATCGGGCATCTTCGGCTCTTTGAAACAGTACGAATTTAACGCCGGCAATGGGTAATGCCCTGAGTAAGGGTCTGGCTGGTCCAACGCGCTTTGCAATTGTCCCCTAAGCCGCAGAAGTTCAGGGTCATTGAACTTGAAACGCTGGTACGCTTGATCACAGTCGCGCAATTGCATTACCGCGCTGGCCAGCAGTCCTTGATCCGTGGCGCGCTGATAGAGCTCACAAGCCTCTGCATGCATCGCCGAGTAGTCTTGACCAGACATGGTCTTGCTGCGTTCTTTTAAAGTCGCCAGCAGGTAAGTGGCTACACCATGACCCTCGCTGCTAGCTTTACGCAGTTCGCTTTCAAATGCCTCAGCTTTGTTTGCCACTTCCCGGATGGTTTCAGTTAGAGCACCTTTATCGAATTTGCCTTGTTGCTCTTGCTCCACAATCAAATCTATCTGTTGCTTGCTGTCTTCCGCTATACGCAGCGCATGCTGAAAGGTTGCTTCAGCCTCGGCTGTCGGTGCCGCATTTACAGCGGTGCATAAGGCAAGACTTAGCAACAGTGTTGAATGACACAACTTCAATCTCACTTCCTCCATGAATGCCTGCGCGAATACGTAGACCGAGCGGCCTTATCCTTCGATTTGTAAAGCCTGTCAAGGTGTAAGTGGGCAGTGAATCTATCCTGCGTTTTATCTCGTCGTTTGCAGCTCCGGACCTAGTGTGCTGGATCTTTGCAATGACCGCTCCTGGCCGTTTTCTGCCTGTCGCGAACTGCAGAAATCGGCCTATAGCGGACGCTCGCTGCCATTTCCCACCCAGTCCTCCCAGACAGGAACCGCACACGGTCATTTCAACAGGTCATGCGTGATCAATGTCTTGGGCTCCAGATAAGCGCTCATCCCCCACTTGCCCATTTCGCGCCCAAGACCTGAATGCTTGAAGCCGCCGAAGGGAGCACGCGGTTCGTGGGCAAGGGTGTTGATGAGCACACGTCCCGAATCGATCTGCCGGGCGATAGTCAGACAGCGTTCGGGATTCTTGCCCAGCACCAGGGCGCTGAGCCCATAGTCCGTGTCGTTGGCAATGCTGATCGCATTCGCATCATCGTCGTAGGGGATGATCGTGAGCACGGGGCCGAAGATTTCCTCGCGAGCGATGCGCATCCGGTTGTTGGCATCAGTGAAGATCGTGGGTTTCACGAACCATCCGGCATTCAGGCCTTCCGGGCGACCCTCGCCGCCCGCCAGCAACCTCGCGCCTTCTTCCTGGCCGATACGGATGTAGCGCTGCACCCGTTCCCATTGTTTCTGACTCACCATCGGACCGATGTCGGTGTCGGCGCTGCGTGGATCGCCCGATTGAATCTGTGAGACGCACTCCTTTGCAATCCTCTCGAACTCTGCCAACCGACTGCGCGGCACAAGGATGCGCGTGCCCGCGACGCAAGCCTGGCCGCTGTTGAGAAATCCGGCTTGCAGGACCAAGGGCATGACCGCTTGGAAGTCTGCATCGTCAAGCACCACGGTGGGCGACTTGCCGCCCAGTTCGAGCGTCACGCGCTTCAGGGTATTCGCGCCGGTTTTAACCAGATGTTGACCGACCGCGGACGACCCTGTGAATGAGATCTTGGCTACGTCGGGATGGCGGGCGATTTCCTCGCCAACCACATCGCCCCGTCCGTTGACGACATTGAATACGCCCGGCGGCAACTCCGCTTCGTGCAACGCCCTGAGCACAACCTGCGTCTGCAATGCGCTCATCTCGCTGGGCTTGATGACGGCGGTGCAACCGGTCGCCAGCGCGGTGGCCAGCTTGTTGCAGATGAAGCCCGCATTACTGTTCCAGGGCGTGATCAGACCGGCAACGCCCACGGGCGTCAGAATGACCCTGGCCATGCCGACCTGCTCCTCGAAATCGAACGCCACCAGTGCATCGATTGCTTGCGCAATGACGTCGGCTGGGTACGTCGCCATCCAGCGCCCGCGGACCGCAGGTGCGCCGTATTCGAGGAGGATGGCTTCCAGCAACTCTTCCTCCCGTGCCGCCATGGCCCGGTGCATGCGTTGCAGTGCCGCAATGCGCTCCTCCCGAGTGGTACGAGACCACGCCGGGAACGCAGACCTGGCGGCGGCTATGGCACGCTGTGCGTCCAGTGCATCACCCAGACGAACCCGGCCGATGACGGCCTCGGTGCTCGGGTTATGGAGGTCGAACCATTCCTGGCCGTGGGGGATGACGTATTCGCCGTTGATATAGATATGTTCGATGCGCTGCATGGCGACTCCTCGCTCAAAATGACTCGTCTGAAACGAGCCTGTGTGCAATGAAGTCTATGGGGGGCTTATTGTTCCGATAAGCTATCCTTTTGCGTATGAAGCATCCGCATTTTCAGGACGATCCATGCACAGAACAGGAATGACCGAACTGGAAGTGGTGCTGGCCGTCGCGCGCCGCAGCAGTTTTCGTGGTGCGGCACAGGAATTGGGCATGTCCACCACCGCAGTGAGCAGCGCCGTGGCCGGCCTGGAAGCGCGCCTGAAGGTGCGCCTGTTCAACCGCTCCACGCGCAGTGTGGCCCTCACCGACGTTGGGCAACGCTACGTGGAGCGCATCACCCCTGCATTGGAGCAGATTAAAAGTGCCGGCGAAGAAGCCAGCTTCGGCCCCGATGAACCCAGCGGCACCCTGCGTATCAATGCCCCACATGGCGCGGCCTACTTGTTGCTGGAGCCGCTCTTCAAGCAGTACACAGAGCACCATCCCAAGGTGCGCATCGACATCGTCAGCGAATCAAACATGGTCGACATCGTCGCCGGTGGATTCGACGCCGGTATCCGCCTGGCAGAGTCGGTACCACAAGACATGATTGCCGTGAGGCTGTCAGAGGACATCCGAATGCTTGTGGTGGCAACGCCCGAGTATCTCGACCGCCATGGTGTGCCCGAGCATCCGCGAGACCTGCTCAGCCACCAGAGCATCGGCATGCGCATGGCCCATGGCGGCATCTACCAGTGGGAGCTGGAGCGAGACGGTGAGAAGTTGCAGATGGATCTGCCGGTGCGCTTCATTTTCAACGAGATGCTGGCTATCAAGCAGGCCGTGGTGATGGGCCTTGGCATCGGTTTCATTTCCGAGTGGTTCATCCAGGAAGAACTGGCCAGCGGTACCCTGGTGCCGGTGCTGATACCGTGGTGCCCGTCGTTTGGCGGCTTGAGGCTTTACTACTCCGGCCATCGCTTCGTGCCGGCGCGATTACGCGCATTGATCGATCTGGCGCACGCGTTGCGGCCCACTGTGGTTTGAGCGTGTCGCTATGGAGCGTTTTCGGCCAAAGCAGCCCTTCATCATGACAAAACCGTTGGTGCCCCAAACTGGCTGCGTGGATTGAAAACGCAGTTTTGGGGCGACGGGTTCAAATCCCTCTAGTTGCAATCCCCATTATCTGAGCGCACCAGGTGCTTGACTTAGAGCGCGCTCTAACCAATAGCCTCCTTGTTGCACCGCCAAAACGGCCAGGTCCGTGCGCGGTTTAAACAAGGAGATAGGTCATGACATTAAAAAATCTTGGTTTTGTAACCGGGCTCGTGCTTTCAGCAGTCGCAGTTCCGGTGTCGGCAACTGAACCGGATAGTCGACGAGTAAAAGGGTTAGAGACACTGGAAAAAATCACCGGCGCCGCTGGCAACACTGTGGTCAATTCGCTTGGCGATATCTCGCCCGAGCTAGGTGATTGGATAGTCGATTTCGCCTATGGTGATGTGTTTTCCAGGCCTGGTCTCGCTCTGTGCACACGCGAGCTGGCAACCATCTCGGCCCTCACCGCATTGGGGAACGCGCAACCTCAACTCAAGGTGCATATTGAGGGGGCGCTGAATGTGGGTTGCAAACCTGAGGAAATCGTTGAAATCATCATCCAGATGGCAGTATATGCGGGCTTTCCAAGCGCGTTGAATGGCATCAGCGCAGCGCGGGAAGTGTTTGCCAAACGAGGCATCAAAATGGTTGCTGCACTTCCCGAGTGAACGGGACCACTGAATGACCTAACACCGATGGCCAAGGATTGCGCTTATGAAGCCCTACCAGACGATTGACCAGGTCGCCAAGCAAACCGGACTCACGGCCTATACCCTGCGCTACTACGAACGCATCGGCCTGTTGGCACCTGTCGCTCGTGCAGCCGGCGGACAACGGCTTTATGCGCCGACTGATATGGCGTGGCTGGAGTTTCTGCTGCGTTTACGCACCACTCATATGCCCATCGGCAAAATGCAAGCATTCGCCAAGCTGCGCAGCGCCGGGGATTCAACGGTTGTCGAACGCCGCCGGATGCTGGAATGCCATTTACAGGAGGTGCAGGCCGAAGTTGCTGCGATGCAAGCGGCCGCTGCCGCACTGCAAGTCAAGATTGAGCACTACCGCGCACTTGAGGCCAAGGAGAATATTTAGCGCCTGCTCAAAGGGCTCAACGTAATGCGGTCCGTTCATGCAGAAGATTGATGGCTTGGATCGACCCGTAGCTGCCGCTCAGCAGCGGCAGAATTCGGCCATTATAAGCAATTTGGGTGCGGCTACATTGGAGGTCGTTGCAGCTTGATCCACTCTTGCACTGTCGGGCGCTGCCATTGGCGCTGGGCGTAATCCTCCAGTTGAGCCGGTACGGTGTCCCCATTAAGAATCAATCGGTTCAGCATCAATGCGAGATCAACATCGGCGATCGACCATTGGCCAAAGATGTAGTTCGGGCTATCGGTAAGCAGCGATTGAGCGACATCAAGCAACTTTTGCTTGGCAGATTCAGCCGATGCGGACAAAGGTTCGTATTTTTGGCCATAGAATACAACCAGCGTTGAGCGCTCCTGGCGGATGGGTAGCAAATCACTGCGTAGCCACGCTTGAATTTGTCTCGCCGCGGCACGCTGTTGCGGGGGCTGTGGGTAAACAGATGTTTGGGGGAACACATCTTCCAGGTACTCAGTGATTGCCGATGATTCCGACAACGCAAAGTCACCATGCACGAGGGTGGGCACTCTCTGAGTCAACGAAAGACGGGCATAATCACTGGTCTGGTTCTCCAGTGTTGCCAGGTTCAAGGTACTCATTTCGAACTCAATTCCCTTTTCTCTAAGTGCCACAAAGCATGACAGCGCGTAGGGGCTGGTGAATTGAGAGTCAACGTAAAGGCGCAGTCTCGGGTCATTCATAGCGACATCTCCATATGCAGAATGGAACACGCTAGAACATCTGACGCTTTAAATAAAATGCGTGTTTTTTATGGGGGCATTCCTGTCAGGAATGCGGTATTGCCGCGAATCACCTCTAATTTTCTAGACTCTTTCGAAGGTTTCCTCTTGGCCGCTTTCTGCCAATCCCGGAGGATAAAAACGATGCAGCGCTATTGATGCAACAGCGCCCGCTGCCAGCGTCGACGAGATGTCATCGGCTGAAGGGGGCAACCTTAGCTCAGAAGAAACAAGCGCCCAAAATGCTCAACGTGACAACCCAAACCAATACAACGATTACGGCAGCACAGCGGTTCACAGGCCGCTTCACTCGGCTTGCCTCCCACTCGATCGCTTTGAGCTGACACTGCTCCAGCACCTGAGCAGGCATCAAGCGAATAGCCAGCAGAATGCCAAGCGGCAAAATGATCACATCGTCCAGATAGCCAAGTACTGGAATGAAATCAGGAATAAGGTCGATAGGACTCAAAGCATACGCCACGATAAAAATCGAGACCCATTTGGGTAACCAAGGGGTTTGCGGATGTTGATAGCAAAACCACAGGACCATTGTTTGCCGTTTTAACTTCTTGGCCCAGCCACGCAGGCGGTCGAGGATACTTTTCATCGTGTAATTGTGAGTACCTTGAGGGCATTGGGGCGAGGGTACCTTCTTGAGTGATTGGCTGCTATAAGCCAAGCGGCTGACGTTTCACTCGGGTGAAGAAGCGTGAATGAGATAATCCACGGCCTTGCTCCAGGAAATGCAGACAGCACGAGTATTGGGCGGTCCGATTCCGGGGCGCCCATGGATCACGACGGGCTATGGCCTCGGTGTGAAGCCATCATCGTCGAGCAACTGATGCAGACACAAACCGAATGATGACTGATGGCTAAATGCCATTTTTGGGGTAATCTCGCGGCCTTATATTTCATGCAAGGAAATGCCGTGAAAAAGTCCCTACTCTTCGTTCCGCTATTCGCGCTGCTGCTGCAAGGTTGTGGTGTGACCATGACGCGTTATGAACCGAGTTACGAGAACGTCCAACAGCTCAAACAGACCCCAACACTGCAATCAATCAACAATGCTCAGGTGAAGGCAGAGTCTGGCCAGGGCTCGCTGACTGTTCGGGCTAATCCGATCAGCTCGCCGAGTGGCACCATCCCTCTGCATATTCAGGAGGCTATCAACGAAGAACTGCGCCGAGCGGGCCTGCTGGATCCGCAAGCACAGCGTCATCTGGATGTATTGCTGGTCAAGAATGAGCTGACGGCAGGAATGGGTACCGGTACTGGCCAGCTCGCTGCCCGCTTTACTTTGCTCAAGGGCAACGAGGTAGTTTACGACGCGACCAAGGACGTGAGCCGCCAGTGGGACAGCAGTTTTTTCGGAGCCATTGCGATCCCGAACGCCGCCAATGCCTACAATCCGATGGTTCGTGATTTGCTCAAGGCCTTGTACACCGACCCGCAATTCATACAAGCCCTGAAATGAAGGTAAAAAAGAGCCGCAATTGCGGCTCTTTTTTATCAGGTGCGTGTCACGCCGGAACTGAGTGCCGAGTATTGCAGGCTCTTGCTCTCAACCATTTGTTTGAGCAACGCATTGACCTGGCGGCTGAAGGTATCGCTAATCGCCGCCTTCGGGGTATTACCCATCAAAGGCACAAACCAGATACCGATCCAGGTATTGATCGAATCATGGTTGCTGGCATTGCTGATTGGCAGCCCTTGTTGATCAAGCGCCTCGAGACTCATGGTGTATTGATCAGTGGCCATGGAAGGAATGACGGTCATAGTGAGCCCACTGATAAAGGCCATGGCAAGCTGACCACCACCAGGTGGGTGGTTGTAAACCTTGAGGCGCAGGCTGTAATCGCCAGGCTGCTTCTGAAACTCGTCCAGCGTGACGCGACCAAAGAGCCCGGAGTCGTTCAGCACTTTTTGAAGTTCAGGTTTGAGCATGTCGCGAGCTTGTGGAATTTCAACGGCTGACGTGCTTTTTGGAGCGCCTTGGTAGAAATCGAAGTCCACATACACATTCGGCTTGTTCGAATAACTCGACATAGACGGCAGATTCACCGGAGCCACTTCATCCTTGGTGAAGCTGGCGCAACCGCTCAGCCCTAGTACCAAGGCCAACCCCAGAATTTTTCCTACTTGCATTATGGCTTCCTTAATTGATGGCATAGCGCCTCCATTGTCGGAGTGCTGGGCGGATTCTAGAGATTTCGCGGTAATTGCAAAAGGCCATATATGAGAAATTCGACAGGGCATGCACATCCAGCAATCAGGGACGTGACGAAGACCAGCGCATACAAATCCCCAGTAGGTTTTCCGGTAGTGGTCGTTCCTGAGTGGATATAGGCGTTCAGCAGATGCACGCCAATCATCGCTTCGTTTGTGACTCCCGCCATTCTCTGGCCGCCACACCATAGAACTCCCGGAATACCCGGCTGAAATGGGAAAGATCATTGAAGCCCCAACGAAAGGCAATGTCGGATATTCGATGCGCGGCATTGACCGGATTGAGAAGATCGCTGCTACAGCGCTCTAGCCGCCGACGCAGCACGTAGCGCATCAGGGAAACACCTTCCTGTTCGAACAGTTTGTTGATGTAGCGAACGGAGATCCCCATTGCCAGGGAAACCTGCTGAGCGCTGAGCGTGGGGTTGCCCAGGTTGTCGTTAATGTAAATTTTCACCCGCATCAGTGTCAGTGCCTGTGAGCGCGAGTGTTCAGGGTCCATGGGCTGCACATGGCCGAGTGAAAGCGCGATCAGATGTGTAATCGACTCTGATAGCCGTGCCATTTCAAATGGAGTGAACTGGCCGATCTGCGAAGCAATGCTCTCCAGCAACGAGCGCATGACCCGCCCTACAGGGCTGTCAGTAGATATCCGCGTTGCGGTGCGGCACTCCATATTGACCACCAACTGGTTGATGCAAGTTCGGGGTACGCTGACGATGATCTGCCTCCAGTTATTCTCGAACGTCAGGTAATGCGGCCGTGTTGCATCGTAGATGGAGAAATCGCCCGGCCGGATCACCGCTCGGTTGCCATCCTGTTCCAGACATTCCGTGCCTTCAAGCATCAGGACCGCAAAATATCTGTCCTCTTCCCGGCACGTAGGTTGTAAGTGCCTTCGATTCACTGCTTGTGCTGCGGCACCAACATCGCTCACACGAAGGGACTCACACTTTTGCGAGCGAACTTTTCCGAAGAAATCGGGGTTCGGGATTGCACCGATTTCCACGTCCGCGAAAAGTCGCAAGATCATTTCCCGCCAGTAGTCCACCCGGTCACTGAAAGAGTTGCTTTGAGTCGTGAGGTCAACGCTTTCGCTAGACCAGTCCGTGCCCGCGAGCGCCTTTCGAGCGGTTTGCGGAATCGTTATGGCGTACTCCCGAGAGTCTTTGTCCAATTGCAATGCACCCCTGTTCTTTGAATTTATTTTCAGGATAGAACCGCGGTTGCTTCGCTACTTCTGACTGTCAGGGCTCTTTGACAAGAAGCGAAGTTTCCTGAATGCAACTGCCTGCAAATGCCTTGGGACAACTTTTACAACAGCCTCCCGTTACTCGCCAGCTACCTGAGACGGAAGGGCCGCCTGAACCTATTTTTGGTTCCGTTTCAGCCAAGAAGCGCGAGGCGTAGCGGCCTCATCCTTGAGTCAGCGACAAACCCGCGCGGTGTAAATGGCCGTTGGACGTCGACCCGTACGCCAGGCTAGCCCGGCGTACGACCAGGAAGGTCAAGGACCCAAGTCCCCCGTGAGGGGTTTACCGAGCAAGGCAGACATAATGAAAACAATAAGGCTGATGCTTCCTGAATTTAAACGATCGGTATTAGCAGCGCTGACGCTTGTCGGCGTGTCCTTTTGCACGTTGGCTGCAGAGGTGGCGCCGGGTGACTACGAGCAATACCCCGCGGGCACCACCATCGGCGTGGTCTATTACCAGCACGCAACCACTGATTCACTGCGCGTCCATGGGCGTGAAGCCAGTTCAGATTTCAACCTGTCCTCTGACATCGGCATCCTGCGTCTGCTGCACGTTTATCAATTGAGCGACTCAGTCACCATCGACCCACAGTTCCTGTTGCCTTTTGGTCACGTTTCCAGTGGTGGCGACGCCTGGGCAATGGGCAATGCCAGTGGCACCGGTGACCTGATTCTGACGGCACCGATCAAGTTCCTGCTCAATAGCGCCCGCGATACGTTCAGCGTCAACGCCTACCTGTACGTGCCTACCGGCAGCTACGACAAGAATGATCTGATCAACCTCGGCGAAAACCGCTGGAAGGTCGATTTCCAGACGGCCTATATCAAGCACTTCAGCGACAAGTGGGCGATGGATCTGGTGGGTGATGCGATCTGGTATGGGAACAACGACGACTACGGTCCCGGTTCGGATGTTCTAAAGCAGAAAACTTCCTACGCTGCGCAGCTAATGGGTCGGTACATGCCGGACCCCGCAACTTCATTGGGTGTCGGCTTCGGGCAAACGTGGGGAGGAGAAGTCGAGGTTGATGGCGATGATCTCGATGATGCCATGCGTACTACCAACTTTCGTCTCACCGCCACCCGTTTCTTCACCCCCAAGGACCAGTTGCAACTTCAGCTGGGCCGGGACCTGTCTGTTGAAAACGGCCCACGAGAAGATTTCCGGATGAATCTTCGCTATGCGCGGGTGTTTTGACCTCGCTTCAACCAACAACAAAAGCACGCCATAGACCATGCCGCGCATCGGCGGCCAATGGCAAAAAAAACTGTGAGGAACCCATGGAATCAGCAATCGACAAGCACCTGATGTGCCCTCGTACCCGCACCCGGCGCATCGACGATAGTTACACCCCTCCATTCCCGGCTTGGGTAGGACGCGCCGACGCTTCAGTCACCCAGTTTGTCATGGGTTACTTCGGTGTCCAGTCAAAGGGTGAGAACCAGTTGAGTGCAGCCTGTGCAGCACTGCGCCAGATCACATCCAGCTTTACCCTGGACGATGGTCCTCGCCACCATGATCTGTCCCACTACGTTGACGATGTCGGCTACGACAACATGGTGGCCATCGCCTACTGGGACGATCCCGCCGCATTCGCCCGCTGGGAAGCGAACAGGGAGGTTGCCAACTGGTGGAACGCCGAAAGCCTTGGCAGCGATGGCTTGGGATATTTCCGGGAAATCCTGATGCCGGGCGTTGAGCGTTTCGAGACGCTCTATGCCATGCCACAAGGCATGGAAGGTGTAGGCGTTGCGATGGCGACCCGCAGCGGCGAGATTCAGGAGCATGGCTACTGGGGCGCCATGCGCGACCGGATCGCGCTTTCACAGACTGATGCCATGGCGCCGACCGGTAGCTTGGTGACCGAAGAAAAGTCTTCCCGGGTGATTGTCATGGGCCATGAAAACCTGGTGGTCATTCGCTCGGGTCAGGACTGGACGGAAACAGTTGGCAAGGAACGGGAGCTGTACCTCGGCGAGATGGAGCCTGTGCTGCGCGAAGGCATGAACTTCTTGAGAGATGACGGCCAGCCTGTCGGTTGTTACAGCAATCGTTATATGCAGCACATCGACGCCAGCGGACAACTTCAAGAGAAGAGTTTTTCGGTCAGCCACTGGCGCTCCCTGGCACACCTCGAACGCTGGTCAGAATCCCATCCCACCCATATCGAGATATTCGGGACCTTCATGCGCATGGTGCAAACGCTCCAGGCCGAGCTCAAGTGGAAGGGCTACCACGAAGTGAGCGTCATGCGCGCCGAGGACCAGCGCTACGAATACATCAACTGTCACGCCGGCACAGGGCTGATGCGCGCAGCATGAATGGCCGATGATTCGCCAAGAGGAGAACGATCATGAGTAACACCCTAAACAACACTGCGGCGCCGGCATCCGCTCGCGCACATGCGCTGAAAAATGCCCTCCAGGAACGCGAACTGCTACCCGAAGGCTACGTTGAGAAATTCACCGAGGTCATGGAAAACGATTTCGATCCGGCCAATGGCGCGCGAGTCGTGGCAAGGGCCTGGGTAGACCCCGCCTATCGTGAATTGTTGCTGCGGGACGCAACCGCCGCCTGCGACCAATTCGGCTACACCGGCGTGCAGGGTGAATACATCGTCGCCCTGGAAAACACACCGACACTACAAAACGTCATCGTCTGCACGCTCTGCTCTTGCACCGCCTGGCCAGTCCTCGGCTTGCCACCGGATTGGTACAAGAGCTTCGAGTACCGCGCGCGGGTCGTACGTGAATCGCGCACGGTCCTGCGTGAAATGGGCCTGGACCTGCCGCTCGACGTTGAGATCCAAGTCTGGGACACCACTGCCGAAACCCGCTACATGGTCCTGCCATTTCGGCCGGCGGGTACGCAAGGGTGGTCGGAAGAAGCGTTGGCCAAGCTTGTTACCAAGGATGTTTTGATCGGAATCGCCCGACCGGAAGTCCCGGCAAGCCTTGAACGTGGGCCGGAATAACACGGTAACGACTACTTCCATCATCGGCAGCGAGTAATGAAAAAATGGATGGCATACATGATCTTGGTGGCGTTCAGGGTTTCGGCCGGGTGCAGCACACCGCCAACTCCCTGAGCTACAAGCCGGTCTTCCACGAAGACTGGGAAAACCTCGGCTATAGCCTGCTTTTCCTGGGCGCAGCTGAACTCGGCCTGTTTAACGTTGACGAACTGCGCCATGCAATAGAACGCATGGAGCCCCGCCAATACCTGACATCCAGCTACTACGACAGGATCATCGTCGGCGTGGCGTCCTTATTCGTCGAGAAGGGAGCACTCCAACATCGACGTCTCGAAGAGCTGGCCGCAGGCGCCTATCCACTGGCTCTGCCTATGGTCGCGGGGCGTGCCCCCAGACCTCCTGAGCAACCGTTCCAGGTAGGCGATCAGGTACTTGTGCGCAATGAGTTCGTTTCCGGGCATATCCGCATGCCCGGTTATGTTCGCGGAAAACGCGGAGTAGTGGTGCACCGCACATCCCAAAAATGGCCATTCCCCGATACGGTCGGTCATGGCGGTTCCAGTCCATCCGAACCCACCTACCACGTCCAGTTCACGACCCAGGAACTTTGGGGCGACGAGGCGGACGCGGGCAAAGTGGTCGTGGACCTGTTCGGCGGCTATCTGCTCCTGGCCTGACGAATGGCTTTTCGGTGCGACGAAGCAATCAAGACGAGCAGCTTCTGCGTGTCGCACGTCGCACCCTTTTTCAGCACGGATTCCATGAGGACACTACATGGCCATTCTCAGACCCAGCAATGACCACATCGGTGAAATCGCCGCCTCCCTCGGCATCACCTTGAGCACTTCGCAGATTGAGGACTATCAGGTCGCTCTACAGGGTAACTTCGACGCGTACGATCAACTCGATGCGCTTGCGGATTTTCTTCCAGAAGTCCGCTATCCACGACAAGGGGGTTATTTGCCAGGCGCCGAGGAGAATCGCTATGGCGCCTGGCAATGCAAATCGCAGATCCGCGGCAGGAGCGACGGCCCGTTAGCGGGCAAAAGCGTCGCGATCAAAGACAACATCGCGGTCGCCGGGCTCCCCATGCTCAATGGCTCCTTTACGCTCGATGGCTATGTGCCGGATGTCGACGCCACCGTCGTCACCCGTCTCCTGGATGCGGGTGCGACTATCGCCGGCAAGGCAGTCTGCGAAGCGCTGTGCTTCTCGGGCGGCTCCCATACCGCAGCTAGCGGCCCGGTGCACAATCCACACCGCCACGGGTACTCCGCTGGCGGATCTTCGTCGGGCTGCGCCGCACTTGTCGCGGCGGGCGAAGTTGATCTGGCCGTCGGCAGCGACCAGGGCGGTTCGGTTCGCATCCCGGCCTCTTTCTGCGGCGTATACGGAATGAAACCCACCTATGGGTTGATTCCCTATACCGGCGCCATGCCCATTGAAACGACACTCGACCACCTGGGCCCGATCACCGCCAGCGTCCGGGACAACGCGTTAATGCTTGAGGTCCTGGCGGGTGCGGACGGCCTCGACCCTCGCCAGTCGAATCCGACAAAGGTGGGCGGCTACGTCGAGGCGCTGTCACGTGGCGTCGCTGGCATGCGGATCGGCGTTCTCAAGGAAGGCTTCGGCCTGCCCAACGCGGAAGCCGTCGTGGATCAGGCGGTGCTGGAGGCCAGCGGGGTCTTCCGTGCACTCGGGGCGTCAGTAGAAGAAGTATCTCTTCCCATGCACGGAATGGGGGCGGCTATCTGGCTGGCAATTGCGGCCGAAGGCGCCACCCAGCAAATGATGAAGGGCAATAGCCACGGCTTCAATTGGCGCGGCCTCTACCTGACCGACATGATGGAACACCATGCGCGATGGCGAGAGCAGGCAGACAGCCTTCCGGACACCGTCAAGACAACAATGATCCTCGGTGAGTACCTCAGTCGCCAGTACCAAGGCCGCTATTACGGCAAAGCACAGAACCTCGCCCGTCAACTGCTCTTGGCCTACGACGGCCTGTTCGAGCATTTTGACCTGCTGCTGATGCCCACGCTGCCGATCAGGTCGACGCCACTACCAGGCGTGGGTGCCGAACTGCCGGAATTCCTGGGTCGTGCCTTCGAGATGCTCGGCAACACCTGTGGCTTCGATGTGTCGGGTCATCCAGCGATGTCGATTCCCTGTGCCATCCGCGATGGCCTGCCCATTGGCTTGCAACTGGTCGGCAAGTATTTCGGCGAAGCCGACATTTACCGGGCAGCCCATGCGTTCGAGCAGTCCGCTGACTGGCGATCGCGCTGAACCATGAGAAGCATGGGCTAAGAAAAAGCGGACAGGATTATTGATTGAATAATTCTGTCCTCCTTTCGCCATTCGCGCGGAATCAGGTTCGAGTTGATTGTGCCGACAAGCCTGAGAACGGGCGCTTTGCGCCCGTTCTCAGTCACTGCGCCGCTTGCGCCCGCAATCGTCGCCCAACCACATCCATCAAATCACAACCGTCGCGTAACGGAATGGCCAGCAGTTTGGAAAAGTCCGACAACACCACCGTGTCGCAACCAATCTCGGCGCGAAAGGCGATGTTCTCCAATACCTGAGTGACTGTGCGAATGCGGTAATCCGCCATGGCTTGCAGGACGTCGAGCGGGGCTTCGGTATCAATGAGCAGGGAGGGTGGAACCAGGTCGAGTCCGGTAAGGGGCATGTATCGATTCATTTTCAATGATCTCTGTTTGATTTGGCTGAAGGCCGTCACTTATCGTCGCCAAACGAATGGGTGGCAGCTGTGCGCAGGTTGGCGAACCGGAAACAGAAAAACCGGCAGACCCTGAGGTCTCCCGCGCACAGCCGCCATTACAGCGGCTTTGCGGGTGCGATGATACCTGCAATGAAGCCGATAGCCTTCGCATTTTCTGTTATCAGGTCGCCAAACCCGAATCGCCATTTGGGGCGACGGCACCGACTATAAGCCTCACGAGATCGGCAGGGTAGGTGAGGCATTCCGAACTTCATGTAGGACCAAAGTCGCCGCATTCTCGGATCTTTCACATCACTTCCCTACAAAACTAAACACGTCCCCCAAAATGTACGTTGCCCCTCGCTCATAACTCACCGAAGCTATCCTTCATCAGCCCTCACGCCGTCGAGATGGACCTCCACCCCATGCAAACCGCCACTGCCTCGCAACACCCGCTCTGGAAAACCTACCTGCTTTTCCTCGCGCCCATGGTGCTGTCGAATTTCCTGCAATCCATGTCCGGCACCGTCAACAGCATCTACATCGGCCAGATGCTCGGCACGCAGGCGCTGGCGGCGGTGTCGGGGATGTTTCCCATCGTGTTCTTCTTTATTGCCCTGGTCATTGGTTTGGGCGCGGGTGCGGGGGTTTTGATCGGGCAGGCGTGGGGCGCGCGTGAGGTGCATCTGGTCAAGGCCATCGCCGGGGCGACGTTGATGTTGGGGGTGTTGATCGGCTTGGTGGCGGCGGTGGTGGGGAGTGTGTTTGCGCGGTCTTCGCTGGTGGGGTTGGGGACGCCGGCGGACGTGCTGGACGATGCGGTGGCGTATGCCCATGTGATGTTGTGGTTCATGCCGACGCTGCTGGTGTTTGTGTTGTTCACGCAGTTGTTGCGCGGGGTGAGCGATACGATGTCGCCGTTGTTGGCGCTGGTGGTGTCGACCGTTATTGGCCTGGCGCTGACGCCGGCGTTGATTCGCGGCTGGCTGGGGTTGCCGCCGCTGGGGATTCAAAGTGCGGCGTTTGCCGGGTTGGCGGGCAACCTGGCGGCGATGGGGTGGCTGGCATGGCGCTTGATTCGTCGGGGCCATCCGTTGGCGCCGGACCGCGAGTTTTTTGCGTCGATGAAGCTCGATTGGGGGATTCTCGGCAAGGTGTTGCGCATCGGTTTGCCCACCGGGTTGCAGATGGTGGTGTTGTCGCTGTCGGAGCTGGTGATCCTGGCGCTGGTGAACCAGCACGGTTCCCAGGCGACGGCGGCTTATGGTGCGGTGACGCAGATCGTCAATTACGTGCAGTTCCCGGCGCTGTCGATTGCGATCACGGCGTCGATCCTTGGCGCGCAGGCGATCGGGGCAGGGCGCATCGAACGCATCGGGCCAATTCTGAAGACGGGATTGATGATCAATGTATGCCTGACGGGTGGCTTGATCGTGCTCGGGTACGTGTTGTCGAGTTGGTTGCTGGCGTCGTTCCTCACGGAAGAAACGACGCTGAATATGGCTGAACACCTGTTGCACATCATGCTCTGGAGCCTGTTGGTGTTCGGCTTCCAGGCAATCATCGGCGGCATCATGCGCGCCAGCGGCACGGTGATGGTGCCGGTGGCGATTTCGATTGTGTGCGTGGTGGGTGTGCAACTGCCGGTGGCGTATTTGCTGGACGCGCGGTTCGGCTTGCCAGGGGTTTGGATGGCGTTTCCGGTGGCGTATCTGGGGATGCTGGCGTTGCAAACGCTGTATTACAAATTGGTGTGGCAGCATCAGAAGATTGAGCGGTTGGTGTAGCAGGGCGGCAGGGCTTGTGTATCGCTATGTAAGATCGGCGGTGAAAATACAGGTCATTACAAATCCGGTACGGGGTGGATACATCGAGGTGGCACTGTTTACCCAGGTCACTTTTGCACCTTGAATCGGAGTTTTCTCATGAACAAATGGTTGCCTGCCCTGGCCCTCGGTTGTGCCATGGGCCTGTCGCTTTCCAATGTCGCCCACGCTGCCGAACCGGCCAGCCCTTCGGTGGAGCATATGACGGTTGCCTACCGCAGTATCAAGGTTGATGACCTGTCGATTTTCTATCGTGAAGCCGGGCGGCCGGATGCGCCAACTTTGTTGCTGCTGCACGGCTTTCCCAGTTCTTCGCGCATGTATGACCCGCTGCTGTCACGCTTGGCGCAGCACTACCACCTGGTGGCGCCGGACTATCCTGGGTTTGGTCACAGCGATGCCCCGGATGCGAAGTTGTTTGTTTATACATTCGATCATCTGGCCAGTGTTATGGAGCATTTCACCGAAGCACTGGGCCTGAACAAATATGCGCTGTATGTGCAGGACTACGGCGGCCCGGTTGGATTCCGAATGATGCTCGCCCATCCCGAACGCTTGCAGGCACTGATTATCCAGAATGCGGTTGCGCACGAGGATGGGCTCGGGCCGCTGTGGCAGAAACGGCGTGAGTTCTGGGCCAATCGAGCCCCGAACGAGGCGGGGTTGCGAGCGAGCTTTTTCTCGTTGGCGACCACTCGGCAGCGGCACGTCGGTGCCAATCCTGCGATAGAAGTTTTCAACCCGGATTTGTGGACCGACGAATACAACTTCCTGAATCAACCAGGACAAGCGGATATCCAAAGTGATCTGTTCTATGACTACCGCAACAATGTGGCCAGCTATCCGAAGTGGCAAGCCTGGCTACGCGAGCACCAACCACCGACGCTGGTAGTGTGGGGCAAGTTTGATCCGTCTTTTGACGTTGCCGAAACCGAGGCCTATCGACGGGATCTCCCGGCCGCGGACATTCATGTGCTGGAGGCCGGTCATTTTGCACTGGATGAAAAACCCGGGGAAATTGCGCGGTTGGTCGGGGATTTTCTTGGCAGGCATGTAGGGAAATAACCCTCAAGCGTCACGGTTGACTGGGCTGGCCCCATCGTGAGGAGGCTCGCCTGCAGGGGATCGGCGGTACGCAGGGAGGTCTTGATGACGGCCACCATCGCACCGACAATCAGGGGTGGGGGAAGTCACCGGCAGGCGCGATCGCCTGGGGAGGTTTTCCAATGAGCCCCTTGTCCCATTCCATCCTGCAGGATCGAGCAGCCGCAGGGCGGCGGTTGGTGGAGCCGTTGCTGCATTACGCCCATCGGCCTGATGTCATCATTCTCGCCTTGCCCCGTGGCGGTGTACCAGTGGCCTATGAAGTGGCCAGGGCACTGGGTGTTCGCCTCGACTTGATGCTGGTGCGCAAACTCGGCGTGCCGTCCCGTCCGGAGTACGCCATGGGCGCGATTGCCAGTGGCGGCATTCAGATTCGCAATGAAGAAGCACTGCACTTTCATCCCATCGACAGGGCTGCTTTCCAGGCCGTGGTCGACCGCGAGAGCCGCGAGCTAAGGCGTCGAGAACAGGTCTATCGGGGATCGCGTGCGCCGGTGCAACTCAAGGACCAGGTGGTGATCCTGATCGACGACGGCCTGGCGACCGGCGCTTCGATGCGGGCGGCGGTGCAGGCGGTTCGATTGCAGGCGCCGTCGCGCATTGTGGTGGCCGTTCCGGTGGCGCCGGTTGAAACGGCCGAGGCGCTGCGCAGGGAAGTGGATGAACTGGTGTGCCCATTGTTTCCGGACTGGTTCACATCGATTGGGCACTGGTACGTGGATTTTTCCCAGACGTCGGACGCGGAGGTCATCGAGTTGTTGCAACGGGCATGGGAGCAGGAGGCCGACTCGCCTGACGCCAAAGGTTGATCACCACGTCGCTTGCTCTGGTGAAGATTTGCTGTCATCGTTCGCGCTATTGGTAATCTTTCTTATTTGAGAAATTTTTTCGTATGCGCGATTTTTCCGTGGCCGGCGACGATCTTGCGCGTCGTCAGCAGACTTTCACTGAGCTCTACAGCAATCATCATTCATGGTTGCATGGCTGGCTGCGGAAAAAACTGGGCTGCTCGCAACGGGCGGCGGACCTCGCGCACGATGCCTTCATTCGGGTGCTGACCCTTGCCGAACCGCAGTCCATCAAGGAACCCCGGGCCTTTCTGGCGACGATGGCGGGGCGCTTGCTGATCGATGGCGCGC
Source organism: Pseudomonas sp. Sample_24 (assembly GCF_004307605.1). Lineage (NCBI taxonomy): Bacteria > Pseudomonadati > Pseudomonadota > Gammaproteobacteria > Pseudomonadales > Pseudomonadaceae > Pseudomonas > Pseudomonas sp. Sample_24. The sequence goes on along the minus strand of NZ_RCNW01000338.1, from coordinate 17,803 downwards.
GGCGCCGACGGATCGAGCAGGCGTACCTTGAGGCGTTGGCGTTGCAGGCACAAGACGCCGGCATGCCCGATCCGGCGGCGGTGCACGCGGCGCTTGATGCGCTGGAAAAAATTTCCGCCATGCTCGCCGGGTTGCCGACCAAGACCCGCGAAGCTTTTCTGCTTAGCCGCCTGGACGGCCTGACCTACAGCGAAATCGCCATCGAACTGAAGGTGTCGGCCAGTACCGTGAAAAATTACGTCGCGAGTGTGTTGGTGCATTGCTACAACGCCTTGTACACCGAGGATTCGCCCGCGTGACGAGCCTCGATAAACCTACCGAGAAAATGATCGCCGAGGCCGCGCACTGGCTTGCGTTGCTGCACGACGAAGCGGTCACTGATCGCGACTGCGAGGCGTTCGATGCCTGGTGCAAGGCCGACCCGCGCCACGAACTGGCGCACACACGCATGCGGGCATTGTGGTCGAGCCTGGATGAGTTGCCGGCGGCACCGGCGCGGGTTGCACTCAAGCAGGCCTTTGCGCAACCGCGTCCGAAAGCCACAACCCGTGGTGCTCAGGTGTTCGGTCTGTTGAGCATGCTGTTCTGTGGGTGGTTCAGCCTGGAGAACTGGCCCCTGTGGTTTGCCGACCAGCGAACCGACGTGGGCCAACGGCGGGAGGTGGCGCTGGCCGACGGCAGTCGGGTGCAACTCAACAGCCATTCGGCGCTGGACGTGAAATTCGACGGTCAGCAACGGGTGGTCGAGTTGCTCACCGGGGAGATGTGGGTGGAGGTGGCCAAGGACGCCAAGCGGCCGTTCGTGGTGCGCACCGAACAAGGCACGGCGACCGCGCTGGGTACGCGTTACCTGGTTCGTCGCACGGACGATGGCGCCACCGTGGTCACGGTTCTGGAGTCGGTGGTCGCAGCCAAAGCCAATGGTGCCGAGGCGATCAAGGTCATGGCGGGGCAGCAGACGCGGCTCAAGGACGGGCAGGCGCAAGCACCACAAGCCATTGGCAACGCTGAGCCGGATGCCTGGACTCGCGGTTTGCTCAAGGTCGACGATCGGCCGGTGAGCGAGGTGCTTCAGGCCCTCGCCGGTTACCGTCGCGGACTGGTGCGTTTCGATACGCAAGCGTTGCAGGGCATGCGCGTTTCCGGGGTGTTCCGCCTCGACGATACCGACGCGGCACTGGCGACATTGGCGGACAACCTGCCGATCAAGGTGGAGTACTTCACGGATCTGTTAGTGGTGGTCAAGCCGCTGTAGTTCGCCAAAATCAATGCAGGAGCGAGCCTGCTCGCGATCGTGGAGTGTCAGCGATCATCCTTTTGGCTGACACGGCTCTCATCGCGAGCAGGCTCGCTCTTACATTTTTAATGCAAATCACTCGTATTCGTTGTCCGTTTTCTCGACATGGCCGTCATGGATAGTAACGCTCCCCATTTCACAGGACTTTCCATGTCACGCTTTGCTCGTCCCTTGCATCCCTTGGCGCTGTCGGTCGCGATGGCTTTTGTCGCGGTGCCCCTGCACGCCGCTGAACCAACATCGCCCGAAACCGCAACCAGCGCAGTGCGCAGTTTCGCCATCCCGGCCGGGGATTTGGGCCAGGCGCTGAACAGTTTCGCCGAGCAAGCCGACCTGACGCTGGCGTTCGACCCGGCGTTGACGCGCGGTAAAACCAGCGCTGGCCTGAGCGGTCAATTCAGTGCGCCCCAGGCGCTTAGCCGATTGCTGCAGGGCAGCGGCCTGAGCGCCATCGCGTTGTCGGCCACGCGTTATCGCATCGAGCCGACCCCCGAGCCAGTGGCCGGTACGCTGATGTTGGGCGCCACTGATATCAACGGTGCCTGGCAAAGTGAAAGCCCCACCGGCCCGGTGGCAGGCTACGTCGCAACCCGCGCGCTGTCAGGGACCAAAACCGACACGGCGTTGATCGAGACACCGCAATCGATTTCCGTGGTGACCAAGGATCAAATGCGCGCGCAAGGCGCCGAGAGCCTCAATCAGATTTTGCGCTACACCGCTGCGGTGGTGCCGGAAACCCGCGGCTCCACGGCTTCGCGTCTGGATCAGATGACCATTCGTGGCTTCTCCCCGGCCACTTATCTGGACGGCTTGCGCATGCCCGGTAGCCGGGATGCTTCACCGCAAAAGGATGCCTTCGATCTGGAGCGGGTAGAGGTGCTGCGCGGTCCTTCTTCGGTGCTCTATGGGCAGGCCAGCCCCAGCGGCGTGCTCAACATGGTGAGCAAGCGTCCGCTGGATACGCCGTTCCACGAGATCGGCATCGAATACGGCACCTTCAACAAAAAACGCACGACCTTCGACACCACCGGCCCGCTGGATGATCAGGGCGTTTACTCCTATCGCGTTGCCGGCCTGTACGACGAGGCCGACGGCCAGCTCGAACACACTGAGACCCAGCGTCAGGCGCTGTCGTCGGCTTTCACCTGGCGTCCAAGCGATGACACTTCGCTGACGTTGCTCGGGCACTTCCAGAAAGATCCGAAAGCCGCCTCGTACGGCTCGGTGCCGGCCTGGGGCTCGGTGTTGCACAGCCCGCTGGGGCGCAGCATCGACGTCGATTTCTACGACGGTGAAGAGGATTTCGAGAAGAGTGACCGGGAGTATTTCTCTCTTGGCTACCTGTTCGAACACCACATCAACGACGTGTGGACCGTGCGCCAGAATCTGCGTTACCTGCAAAGCGAAGGCGATTACCGCAGCATCTACAACAGCAATCTGCGGGCCGATTACCGTACGTCCAATCGCTCGACCATTGCCACAGATGTGAACCTCGATTCCTGGACCGTGGACAACCAGTTGCAGGCCAGATTCGACACCGGCGCGGTGCAGCACACGGTGCTGTTCGGCGCCGATTACCAGAACACCAGCACCCACACCAAGTCCGGTTTCGGCACCGGGCCGACCCTGGATATTTTTGACCCGGTGTACGGTGCGCCAGTCACCACACCGGCGTTCACCTCTGACGCCACGCAACGCAACGAGCAAAAAGGCCTGTACCTGCAAGAGCAGTTGAAGTGGGACAAATGGGTGTTGCTTTTGGGCGGTCGCTACGACTGGGCCGACAATAACAACAGCACCACCAACCTGCGTACCAACGCCAAGACCAAGACCTCGCTGCAAAGCGAAGCCTTCACCGGTCGCCTGGGCGTGGTGTACCTGTTCGACAACGGCATCTCGCCATATGCCAGCTACTCGGAATCGTTCGAGCCGCAATCAGGCACCGGCTACGGCGGTTCGGTGTTCGAACCCACCGAAGGCAAGCAGTACGAAGTGGGCATCAAGTACCAGCCGCCGGGCAGCAACAGTTTCATCACCGCTTCGGTCTTCGACCTGCGCCAGAGCAACGTGCCGACACTTGACCCGGACCCGACCCACATCTGCGGTACCGGTCGCTGTCAGGAACAGACCGGTGAAGTGCGCTCCCGTGGTTTCGAACTCGAAGGCAAGGCCAGCCTCAACGACAACCTGGACATCACGGCCGCCTACGCCTATCTGGATAACCGGATTACCCAGTCCAACAGTACCGTCAGCTACGCACCGTTGACCGACATCGCCGTCGGCCCGGCCGTACCCGCCAAAGGCACCACGACCTATGGCGTACCGCGTCACACGGCTTCGGCCTGGGCTGATTACACCTTCCACGATGGCGTCGCCAAAGGTTTCGGCGTCGGCGCCGGTGCCCGTTACGTCGGTTCATCCTGGGGTGACACGGCCAACACCTTGAAGGTGCCGGGCTACACGCTGTTCGATGCTTCGTTGCACTACGACATCCCGCACCTCAACAGCCTCAAGGACAATCTGCGCCTGGCCTTGAACGCCAGTAACCTTGCCAACAAAGAGTATGTGGCGTCCTGCTATTCCTACTCCTGGTGCTGGTATGGGGCGCAACGCACAGTGCAGGCGAGCGCGACTTATCAGTGGTAAACGTTTAACTGACACATTGAAACGGGCTGCCCATGAGGCAGCCAGTTTTTTGCGGTGGCATAAACGGTGGTTCTTTGCTTTAGTCCACCTACTGTCAGCTTACCCGCACACCGGAGAGTCCCATGAACTCTCGAGCATCACGTTTTATTGCATTGGCCTCCGTGCTTTTGTTCGGTGCGTTTCCTTGCGCCTATGCAGTCGAATACACCGACGTGAATCCCACGGCCAGTACCCTCAGTTTCACTTACAACCAAATGGGGTCACGGGTGTATGGCACCTTCAGCAAGTTCGTTGGGGTCCTCGATTTCGATACAACTCATCCCCAGGATGCACATGCGAAGTTGACCATTGACCTCGACAGTATTGAAGTGGATGACAGTGATGCCAGGACTGAACTTCCAAAGCCTGCCTGGTTCGACACGGCGACTTATCCGAAGGCAATCTTTGAGTCGACTCGGGTCAAAGACCTCGGCAGCAACCGTTATTTGATCACCGGCAGACTTACTCTCCGGGGGCTCACTCGGGAGGTGGAAGTGCCGGTGCTGCTGAAAGCGGGAAGTGCCGTTGGCATTTTTGATGGCGAGTTAACGCTCAAACGCAGTGACTTCAAGATCGGTGCGGGTGAATGGGCAGACAGCGTTGTTTCCAATGACATTTACATTCGTTTCCGGATAGTTGCCCCCGAGCGCTGAAGTGGGGTGAGTTTCACCAAACGTGGGAGGTCTTGCCAAAGCGTGTCGGCCTGGAAGAAAATGAGAGTCATTATCAAATAAATCTGTATCGGGCCTTTTTCATGTCCTCCGCCGACCACTCGCTGCAACACGCCGTGCATACGCTTTATGAGGATCACCACAGTTGGTTGTGTGGCTGGTTGCGCAAGCGGCTCGGCTGCAACCACAGCGCGGCAGATCTGGCCCAGGACACCTTCATTCGTGTGCTCACCCAACGCAAGACCCAGGAGCTACGCGAGCCGCGCGCCTACCTGAGCACCATCGCCCGTAGCCTGATGATCGACATGTTCCGTCGCCGGGCGCTGGAGCAGGCATATCTTGAAACCCTGGCCAACATCCCGGAGCCGGTGGCGGTTTCCCCGGAAACCCGTTCGCTGATCATCGAAACCCTGATGGAAATCGACCGTTTGCTCGACGGTCTGGGTGAGCGCACTCGAGAGATTTTCCTGCTGGCCCAGCTCGATGGCCTGAGCTATGTCGAGATCGGTCGACGTCTTAATGTCTCGGTGACCACGGTGAAGAAACACGCAGTCCGCGCCCTGACGCATTGCCTGTTGCTGATCGAGGACTGAACCGTGGCCCGTGCACAACCGCTGGATTTCGCCACCCTCGAAGCCGCTGCGCGCTGGTATGTCGACTTGCGCGGCGAGGGGCCGGACGATGGCTTGCGCGAAGCGCATCGGCGCTGGCTCGAGCGTGATCCTCGTCATGTGCAGGCGTGGGAGCGCCTCGCACGTTTGCAGGACAAGCTTGGGCAGCTATCTCCCGCCGTCGCTCGCCCGACCCTGGCCAGCGCCCGGGCCAAACGCCGGGACGTGCTCAAGGTGTTGTCGATTCTGTTGATGGCGGGCGCCGCCGGGACACTGGCCTGGAATACCACGCCGCTGCCAACCTTGATGGCCGACCAGCGCACCGGTACCGGTGAACGTCGTCGGGTGCGACTGGACGATGGCAGCCAGCTGCAACTCAACACGGCGACGGCCGTGGACATCCGCTACAGCGCCCACTTGCGTGAAGTCCGTTTGCTGCAAGGCGAAATCCAGATCGAGACAGCGCGTGACGCATCGGCGCGGCCTTTTGTGGTTCATACCGCCGAAGGCAGCATCCGCGCACTGGGCACCCGTTTTGTCGTGCGGCATGACACAGCGCAAACACTGGTCAGTGTGCAGGAACATGCGGTCGAAGTGCGCAGCGCGGTTTTGTCCGGCCCGGCGGTACGCGTCGACGCCGGTCAGCAGGTGAGCTTTCGCCGCGATGCCGTCGACGCCGTGCAGCGAGCTAGCGCGCAATCCGATGCCTGGACCCGCGACATGCTGGTCGTCAATGACTGGCGCCTGGAAGACTTCGTCCGCGAACTGCAGCGCTATCGTCCGGGCCACTTGGGATGTGATCCGGCGGTGGCGGCACTGCGTATCTCTGGCGCTTTTCATCTGACCAGTACCGATACCATTCTGGACAACCTGACGTCGACCTTGCCCGTGCGCATTCGCCGGTTCAGCCGTTACTGGGCCAGTGTGGAGCCGGTCTGAGTGATTAACCGAAAAAAACTTGCCGGAGGGGTTATTGATTTTGATTCTCGTTCGACTTGGTAGTTAGAGGCGCATTTAGACGCTGCCATTGACTGCCACACGGGCGAAAGGAAACTGCATGACCCCTCGCAATTCCCTATTGAGCATTTCTGCAATTGAGCCAACTGTCAGACCCTTGAGTCGCGCCGTGCATGCCGCATTGCTCGGTATGGCGCTGGTCGTCCCGTTGGGCATGGCGATCGTGGCACAACCAGCGTGGGCGCAAACCAGCACTGAAGCCGAATTCGATATCCCGCCAGGTCCGCTGGGCGCGGCATTGACCCAGTTTGCCGGCATCGCCGGGGTGACCGTGTCGTTCGAGCCGGCTTCTGCCAATGGTCAGAGCACCGCGGGGCTGCAAGGGCGTTATTCGGTGGAGGCGGGGCTGCGTCAGTTGCTCGCCGGGAGCAAATTGCAGGCTGTGCGTCACGACAACGGCAGCTATTCGCTATTGCCGTTGGTGGGTGATGGCGCGGCGCTGCAACTGGGGGCCACCAGCATTTCCGGCGCTGTGGTGGAGTCCGCTTACGGCCCGGTGGACGGCTTCGTCGCGACCCGCAGTGCCACGGGCACCAAGACGGACACGCCGATTCTGGAAATCCCGCAGACCATCAACGTGGTCACCGCCGACCAGGTCGAAGCCCAGGGCGCCCGCAACCTGACCCAGGCCTTGCGATACACGCCGGGAGTGAACACGGGCGGTTACACCGACCGCAACTCGATTGCCGATGAAATCACCAGCCGGGGTTTCGCACCGACGCCGCTGTACTTCGATGGCGCATACATCCCTTACGCCGGCAGCCTCGGCGGCGCGCCGCAAATCGATCCCTATACCCTGGAGCGCATCGAAGTGCTCAAGGGGCCGTCGTCGGTACTCTATGGGCAGAACCAGCCCGGCGGGCTGATCAACATGGTCTCCAAGCGTCCGACCACCGAGCAGCGCAGCCAGATCAAACTGGGGGCGGGCAGTTATGACCGGGTCAACGGTGCCTTCGACACCAGCGGCCCGATCGACGAGCAGAAGCAGTTCACCTATCGCCTGATTGGCGTCGCCAACAAGGGTGGCGAACAAGTCGAGCACAACAGCAGTGAACGCATGCTGCTGGCGCCGAGCCTGACCTGGGCGCCGACCGAGGACACCTTCCTGACGGTGCTGGCGCAGGTCCAGCGCGATGACGGCGTGCCCGATTATCAGTCGCTGCCACGGATCGGTTCGCTCAACCGCGGCCCTGACGGCGAGAAAATCAATCGCGACTTTTTCTCCGGTGACACTGACTTCAACGATTACAAACGTGACCAGTACATCTTCGGATATGACTTCAGCCACAACTTCAGCGAAGACCTGAAATACCGCTCCACGGCGCGTTACACCGACGTGCGCGACCGCTACAAGGGCTTTTACCTGCGCAGTTTCGTCACTGATGCCGGCGTGACCGATTACACCCGGGCCAACCGCGCCAAGGTCGACTGGCACCAGCACAACATCGCCTGGACCGTCGATAACAACCTCGAATACACATTCAACACCGGTGCCCTGGAGCACACTACGCTGGCGGGGGTGGACTATCGGCATTTCACCCGCAAGTACGACGGCTACAACGCCAACAACGTGTTGCCGGTCAACCTGTATGGCAAGAACAACTACGACACCAGCAGCGTGACGCCAACGCTCACCACCCAATGGGACAACACCTTGCGCCAGACGGGTGTGTATCTGCAGGACCAGATCAAACTGGACCAGTGGATCCTGACTATCGGTGGCCGCCAGGACTGGGCGGAAATCGACAACAAGGATTTGCTGGCGTCGACCCGTGAATCCAAACGCGACAACAAGTTCACCGGGCGTGTCGGCCTGACCTATGTCACTGATTTCGGCCTGGCGCCCTATGTCAGCTATTCCGAGTCGTTCCTGCCGACAATAGGCACCGGGGCGCCTGAGCGTGGCGGCAAGGCCTTTGAGCCGACCGAGGGTCAGCAATACGAAGTGGGTGTGAAGTACCAGCCGTTCGAGCAGACCCTGATCACCGCATCGGTGTATGAGATCAAACAGAAGAACGTGCTGACCGGCGATGATGACTATCCGGAGTACATGTCCCAGGGCGGAGAGATGCGTTCGCGCGGCGTCGAGCTGGAAGTCAAATCCAGCATCGACAACGTCGATATCCTGGCCGCCGCCAGCTACATGGACTCGTTCTACACCAAGGACACCTGGGGCAACGAAGGCCACCGCAACGAAGCCCAATCGCCGGTTTCAGCGTCAATGTGGATCGACTATCACTTCACCCAGGCCACCCTCAATGGCCTGACCTTTGGCGCCGGCGCGCGCTACACCGGACGCAAGCCGGGGGATGCGGCCAACTCGTTCGACGTACCGTCCTGGGTCGTCTATGACGCTACCGTCAGCTATGACATGGGCAAACTCGACCCAAGCCTGCGTGGTTTGCAAACTCGCCTGAACGTGCAGAACATCTTCGACCGCGAGTACGTGTCGGACTGCAACTACTCGTTCGGTTGCTATTACGGGCAGGAGCGGGTGGCGTCGGCGGAGATGACTTACGACTTCTAATGTTCTTCGCTGCAACTGACTGTGGGAGTGTAGGAGCCGGCTTGCTGGCGATGGCGGTGTATCAGTCAACACAGATGTTGAATTTCAAGCCGCTATCGCCAGCAAGCCGGCTCCTACAGGAAAGGTGACCGCTGCGTTATTGTAAAAATGCAGCGCTCAAATCATCGGCGGCAGTTTGTCGAGCATCTTGTCGAGGGTGATCGGGTAGTCCCGGACGCGAATCCCCGTCGCGTTGTACACCGCATTGGCGATGGCTGCGCTGACTCCGCAGATGCCCAGTTCACCCACGCCCTTGGCTTTCATCGGCGATGAAACCGGATCGTCCTCCTCGAGGAAAATCACTTCCTGATGCGGGATGTCGGCGTGCACCGGCACTTCGTATCCGGCCAGGTCATGGTTGACGAAAAAGCCCAGGCGCTTGTCGACCGCCAGTTCTTCCATCAATGCCGCACCGACGCCCATGGTCATCGCACCGATCACCTGGCTGCGTGCCGAAGTCGGGTTGAGGATGCGCCCGGCAGCACAGACCGCGAGCATTCTCCGCACGCGGGTTTCGCCGGTGGCACTGTCGACGGCGACCTCAACGAAGTGCGCGCCGAACGTCGACTGCTGGAATATTTTACTCAGCTCGGCAAACTCGATCGAATCCTCGGCCACCAGTTCTCCGCCTCGCGCGGCCTCTTGAAGCGGCACACGTCTATCGCCGGTACTGACTTCGCCATCGGCGAATGTCGCCTCGTCCGGTTTCATGCCCAGGCGTTGCGCAACGGCTGCGCGAAGTTTTACGCACGCCGCGTAGACCCCGGACGTCGAACAGTTGCCACCGAACTGGCCACCGGAACCGGCCGACACCGGAAAGCTCGAATCGCCGAGGCGCACCAGCACTTTGTCGAGGGTGACACCCATCATTTCTGCCGCGGTCTGGGCAATGATCGTGTAGCTGCCGGTGCCGATATCGGTCATGTCGGTTTCGACGGTGACGATGCCTTGATCATTCAGGCGAACCCGGGCTCCGGACTTCACCAGCAGGTTGTTGCGAAAGGCGACGGCCATGCCCTGGCCGATCAACCAACGGCCCTCGCGTTGCGCGCCCGGCTGCGCCTGACGACTGCTCCAGCCGAAACGCTCGGTCCCCGTACGCAGGCATTCGATCAAGCGGCGCTGAGAGAAGGACCGTTGCGTGTTCACCGGGTCGACCTGGGTATCATTGAATATGCGAAACTCGACCGGGTCGATCTTGAGCTTTTCCGCCATTTCGTCCATGGCGATTTCCAGCGCCATCATTCCCGGCGCTTCGCCGGGTGCGCGCATGGCGTTGCCCTCCGGCAGGTTGAGGGTCGACAAGCGCATGGACACCCGGCGGTTTTCCCCGGCATACAGCAATTGACTCGGCTGAGAAGCGCGCTCGACCTTGCCACCCGGCAGGTCACCGGACCAGCCTTCGTGGGCCATGGCCGTGATCTTGCCGTCAGCCGTGGCGCCAATGCGGATGCGCTGAATGGTGGCGGGGCGGTGCGTGGAATTGTTGAACATCAGTGGCCGCGCGAGCGCGACCTTCACCGGCCGGCCGGCCAGTCGCGCACCGAGCGCCGCCAACACCGCGTCGCAGCGGATAAACAGCTTGCCGCCGAAACCGCCGCCGATGTACGGCGAGATCAACCGTACATTTTTTTTCGGTATGCCGAGGGTGGTGGCCAGATCGGTCACGGACCAGTCAATCATCTGATTGGAGGTCCACACGGTCAGTTTGTCGCCATCCCACGCAGCCATCGAGGCGAAAGGTTCCATCATGGCGTGGGCCTGATCGGGGGTGGTGTAAGTGGCGTCCAGTTGCACTGGTGCAGCAGCGAACGCACCCTCGAAATCGCCATGCACTGTATCGGGCATTTCCTTGGTCTGTTTGGCCGAATCGCGGGTTGCCGCAAGATCGAACACGCCCTTGGCTCGTACGTAGTTGACCTTGACCAGTTCAGCGGCAGCCCGGGCCTGTTCGAAGGTCTGCGCCACGACCAACGCGACGGCCTGGTGGTAGTGCTCGATTTCAGGCCCGCCGAGTAATTTGGCAGTGTTGTATTTGCCTTTGCCGAGCTTGCCGGCGTTGGCCGCCGTGACAATGGCCAACACCCCCGGCGCCGCTTGGGCAACCTCGAGGTCCATCGAGGCAATACGGCCCTTGGCGATGGCCGAACCGACCACCACGCCATACGCCTGATTCGGCACGGCGGTGTGATGCTCATAGGCGTAGGGTGCCTGGCCGGTGGTTTTCAGTGGGCCTTCGATGCGCGTAGTGGCTTTGCCGATGACCTTCATCTGGTCGATCGGGTTGCTGGTGGCGGGCGTGTCGAATTTCATGCGTGCTCCTTCGCTTGGGCCATCACCGCAGCGAGCGTGCGCTCGACCAGGGTCAGCTTGAAGGCGTTTTCGTGGGTGGGTGTGGCGCCGGCGAGCAGCTTTTCGGTGAATGCTTTCGCGCCTTGGGGCATGACCGACTCCGCGCTCTCGACACGCCACGGCTTGTGCGCCACGCCACCCAGGGCGACGCGTCCGCTGCCGTTGCTCTGGATGATCGCGCCGACAGAAACGAGCGCAAACGCGTAGGACGACCGGTCCCTAACCTTGTGATAAATGTGGGTACCGCCGATCGGCGCTGGCAGGGTGACAGCGGTGATCAATTCATTGGCCATCAGCGTGGTTTCGATGTTCGGTGTGGTGCCGGGCAATCGATGCAAATCGGCCAGGGGAATGACGCGGATAGTGCCGTCGGGTCTCACCGTCTCGACCTCGGCATCGAGCGCGCGCATGGCCACGGCCATGTCGCTGGGATGGGTGGCGATGCAGGCCTTGCTGACTCCAATGATGCCCAGTTGCCGGCTGAAGCCGTCGATGGCCGAGCAGCCGCTGCCGGGCTGGCGCTTGTTGCAGGCCTGATGCGTGTCGTAGAAGTACGGACAGCGTGTGCGTTGCAACAGGTTGCCGCCAGTGGTGGCGACATTGCGCAGTTGCCCCGAGGCGCCGGCGAGCAGGGCGCGGGCAAGCAAGCCGTAATCTTCGCGCACGCGCGGATGGGTGGCGAGATCGGTGTTCCTCACCAGTGCTCCGATGCGCAAGCCACCCTCTGCCGTGCCTTCGATACGGTCGAGGCCGACATCGTTGACATCGATCAGATGCGCGGGGGTTTCGATGTCCAGTTTCATCAGATCCAGCAGATTGGTGCCACCGGCGATGAACCGCGCGTTGCTGACCTGGGCTGCCAGCAACGCCGCTTGAGCCGGGGATTTGGCGCGCAAGTAGGTAAAGGGTCTCATGCGCTGGCCTCCGCGACTTCCGTGATCGCCTCGATGATGTTGGAGTACGCCCCGCAGCGACAGATGTTGCCGCTCATGCGTTCCTGGATTTCACTGGCGATCAGCTGGGGTGGTTTGGTGAGGCTGGGGCTGGCGTGACTGGGAATGCCGTCACGAATTTCTCCCAGCACCGCGACGGCGGAACAGATCTGCCCCGGCGTGCAGTATCCGCATTGGTAGCCGTCGTGCTTGATGAACGCGGCTTGCATGGGGTGCAGCTTTTGCGGCGTGCCGAGGCCTTCGATGGTGGTGATCTTCGAGCCTTCGTGCATGACAGCCAATGTCAGGCACGAATTGATCCGCCTGCCATCGGCGATCACCGTGCAGGCGCCACATTGGCCGTGGTCGCAGCCTTTTTTGCTGCCGGTCAGTTGCAGGTTTTCCCGCAGGGCATCGAGCAGGGTCGTACGGGTGTCCAGGTCGAGGTTGCGTTGTTGGTCATTGACCCAGAACTTCACGGAGGCTTTGACCGGCCGCGCGGCATTGGCGGCGGATGCCTGCGCAGAAATGAACGGCGGCAGTGCCACGCTCGCCGCCGTCACTGCACCCACAATCAGAAATGTACGTCGGGAAATCGTCATCAGGTCTATTCCTTTGCGTAATTTGCGAGTGCAGTGCACTGCGGTACTTTTGCAGTTCACATCAACAAGAGTGACCATCGGATTCAGGAAAAGGTTTATGCGGTTTTCGGCTATAGACTCATGCGCTTAGTTCATGAATCCAGAAATGGCGCGGAACGGGTTAAGATGTCCGCCCGCATCGAACGCTGCACACCGCCCCGGAGCCACCCCCCGCAATGCCCCAGATCACGCACTTCAACACGTCGTGCCCCGAGCACATCAACAGCCAGATCCTGCAGATGGTGGTCGACAACCTGACCGACATCAGCATGGTCGCGATACCGCCGAGCAACCTGCTGTACAACGTCTATCAGTACGCGATTGGCTACGAGGTGCACCTTTATCTGGAAGCGTTGAACGGCGCGAAGGGCATTGATGTGGAGTTGATCGTCGCCACCGATCTTGACGATCCGGACCAGATCATCGGCTTCTTGCTGTACTTGCCGGTCAAGGACGATCCCGAGGCCTGCAGCGTGGCGTACATGGCGGTCCAGGCCGAACATCGGCGCCAGGGCATTGCGCGCCGGATGCTGCGGGAAATGGTCGGCCGTTATCCGCACGCCGAACTGACCTGCGCGGTGGCCAAGGTGCCGTACTTCGAAGCGATGGGTTTTCAGGTGATAGGCGTGCGCGCGACCCAGGTACTGATGAACACCCGTGACCATGGCAGCGACGGCTTGATGGCGCTGCTGGATGTGGCACCGATCTACAGCTCGCTGGAGGTGCGGCAGATTCATACGTATTTGCTGCAAAAACACGGCAAGCGGGCGATGGTCGATGCGGAAAAACAGCGCGACCGGCACCTCGATCAGTTGACGTTCAAGGCCCATGCGTTCGTGCGTGAGCGGTTGGGCGACGACGCAGTGCCGACCAGCGGTCCACGACTGCGCCTGGTCTGATCGAGCTCTCCAGGCATGACATAGCACTCTGTGGGAGCTGGCTTGCCAGCGATGGCGTCCTGACGGCCGACCAATCTCTGCCAGTTGCACTCCAACACCTGTAGGAGCACGGCTTGCCGGCGATGGCGTCCTTGAGATCGCCATCGCGAGCAAGCTTGAACTGGCCTAATAATTCCGGTCACCTCTTAAGGGCGATATGATTTCGCCAACTTGGAGGTTCCATGAACGAAAGAAAGGTCTACACCCGCGAGTTCAAACTGCATGCTGCGAGCATGGTGCTTGATGATAACTGCCCGGTTCCAGAGGTTTGTGCTTCGCTGGATATCGGGCCCACCGCTTTACGGCGCTGGGTTGATCAGGTTCGTAAGGAGCGCGAGGGCCGGTCAGTTGAAGGCACCAAGGCGATTACTGACGATCAGCGCCAAATCCAGGAGCTAAAAGCCAAGATCAAGCGCATGGAGATGGAAGCTGAAATCTTAAAAAAGGCTACCGCTCTCTTGATGTCGGATCCCGATCGTTTCCGATGATCGTAGAGCTAAGAGAGTCATTTCCGACGGCCGTGGTGTGTCGTGTTTTCGGTGTGAAGCGCAGCAGCTTTTATGAGTGGATTCAGCGGCGATCCAAGCCGCGGATCAGACGTGAAGAACTCAGGATGAAAGTCGTTGAGCTGCACAGTGAAAGCCGCGAAGCCATGGGCTCCAGGATGATCAGCGAGGGCCTGAAATCGCAAAATATTGCAGCAGGAAGGAGCCTTGTCCGAGCGCTGATGAGGGAAGCCAACATTGTCAGTAAACAACGCCAGCCGCATCCATTTAGATCCAAAGGCGTGGAGGCATTTGTCGCGCCTAATCGGCTCAAACGCAACTTCAAACCGACTGCAATCGATCAGGTTTGGTGTGGCGACGTTACCAGCCTGATGGTGGGCAAACGCTGGATTCATCTGGCCATCGTGATCGATTTGTATGCTCGCAGGGTCATTGGTTGGGCTTTTTCTCTGGTCAATGACGCCAACCTGGTCAGCAAAGCGCTACGCATGGCGACAGCTGTACGAACGTGCCCTCCAGGGCTGATGTTTCACTCAGACCAAGGATGTCAGTACACCAGTCGCAAGTTTCAAGAAGAACTGACCCGCCACAGCATTGTGCAAAGCATGAGCCATCGGGGACAGTGCTGGGACAACGCTCCAACAGAGCGTTTTTTTGGCACGCTGAAGTCAGAGTGGGTACCTCGCAACGGCTACAGCCTGATCGAGGAGGCAAAAACGGACATGGTGCGTTTCTTCATGTACTACAACCGCACCAGGCTCCACAGCTACAACAACTATCTGTCGCCGATAGCCATGGAGCAAAAAGCGGCATAAACACCGTAATCGGTGTCCGGGATTACTTGACCAGTTCAGCTTTGCTCCTACAGGGGATCTTTATTGGTCAAAAATCCCGATCACACCGGGATCCACAGTGGGAGCTGGCTTGCCAGCGATGACTGAGTATCGGCCGACACATTGATTGACTGACCCACCGCCATCGCTGGCAAGCCAGCTCCCACAGGGTAAAGTGGTGATTCTGGAGGTAAAAAAAGAGCCTCAAAGCTCTTTGATGGGGAGGAAGTAGAGCCATTGAGGCTCAAGATGCGCATGAAGCAAGCGGTGAGCTTGTAGGGGTTCAGTGCACTCACCGCTTACGCAACGGCTTGTTGAGCAAACAAGCGGCTGCGTAAGTTCATCCTAGAAAGACCAAGTGTTTCACTCAAGTACCACTAGTCGTATCCCCCGGCCACCCGGCCCGACGCAGTGCTTGCAGCAACGTTTCGGCATCCAGCCCCGGCACCGCGTGACCATTGCCTTCGGCGGTTTCGGCGGCCAGTACGGCATTGATGATGGCTTCTTCCACGGCTTCGGTCGCGGCCAGGAACAGCTCGCTGATGTGGTCATTGTTGACCATGCACAGACCATCAGTGGTGGCGGCTTTTTTACGCTCGTACGCCGCCGGGGGCACGTGCTGGTTGCCGGTGGCGAAGGCGATGAAGATATCGCCACTGTGGTCTTCATTGCCGCCGCCGGTGCGGGCAAGGCCGAGGCTGGCACGCTGCGCCAGCCGAGTGCACTGGTGCGGCAGCAACGGCGCATCGGTGGCCAGGCAGACGACGATGGAACCCATGCCCGGATGCGGCAACGCGGCCTTGAGAAACGGCGAGTCGACCTGATCCATGTAGCGCCCGACCGGGTAGCCATCGACGCGCAATTCCTGCCGGATGCCGTGGTTGGCCTGCACGATGGCACCCACCGTCCAGCCACCCTGGGCATCGCTCAAGCGCCGCGAGGCGGTGCCGATGCCCCCCTTGAATTCGTGGCAGATCATGCCGCTGCCACCGCCGACATTGCCTTCTGTCACAGGGCCGCTCTTGGCACTGCGCACGGCTTCGGCGACGTGCTCGGGTTTCACGTGAAAGCCGTTGATGTCGTTGAGCAAACCGTCATAGGTTTCCAGCACCACCGGCATGTTCCAGTAGAGCCTGCCGTCGTCTGGTTGCTGCTCACGGTCCACGGCGATCAGCGCATCGCGCACCACGCCCAGGCTATGGGTGTTGGTGAAGGCGATCGGGCTGGTCAGCAAACCGGCCTCGCGGATCCATTCAAGCCCCGTGGCGTCGCCATTGCCATTGAGCACATGGACCCCGGCGAAACACGGTTGCTGGCTGGTGGAACCGGCACGCGGTTCAATCACGGTTACCCCGGTGAGGATGTCGCGACCCTTGGCGGTGCGTCCTCGCACATTGCTGTGGCCGACCCGTACACCGGGCACGTCGGTAATGGCGTTGAGCGGGCCGGGTTGCAGTTGGCCGAATCGAATGTTCAGGTCGCGGGCACGTGGTTTCATCGGTTTTCTCATCTTCAGAAGTCGCGGGTGGAAAGGTGGGGCGTGGGTTATTGACCGTTCTTGACCTTGCTCCAGATCCGCGTCCGTACCCGTTCGGTAGCCGGCGGCAAAGGTTGCAGAGTGAACAAAGTGGCCAGGGCTGCGGCTGACGGGTAGACCGCAGGGTTGTTGCGGGTCGCCTCAGCCACCAGCGCCGTGGCATTGCGGTTGCCATTGGGGTAGTTGAGGTGATTGCTGACCGGGGCGATGACCTCGGCGCGCATCAGGTAATCGATGAAAGCCAACCCTTGTTGGGGATGCGGCGCGTCCTTGAGCAACACCAGCGTGTCGAACCACACCGGCGCGCCTTCCTTGGGCAAGCTGTAGGCGATCTTCACGCCGTTGCCGGCTTGCTCGGCGGTCGCCTTGGCTTCCAGCATCGCGCCAGACCAACCGACCGCCACACAGATGTTGCCGTTGGACAGATCACTGATGAATTTCGACGAATTGAAGTAGGCGATATGCGGGCGCAGTTTGAGCAGCAACGCTTCGGCCTTCTTGTAATCCTCGGGGTTGGTGCTGTTGGGCGGCAGGCCAAGGTAGTGCAGGGCGACCGGGAGCATTTCCGACGGCGAGTCGAGCATCGCCACGCCGCATTCGCCGAGTTTGGCCAGGTTTTCTTCCTTGAACACCAGGTCCCAGGAATCCACCGGCGCTTTGTCGCCAAGTACCGCCCGCACTTTGTCGATGTTGTAGCCGATGCCGTTGGTGCCCCACAGATACGGCACGGCGTACTGGTTACCCGGATCGTTGTGGGCCAGTTTCGCCAGCAGGTCGCTGTCCATGTTCTTGAAATCAGGCATATCAGCGCGGGGCAGCGGCGCCAGGGCACCGGCCTTGATCAGCGTTGGCAGGCTGAAGTTGCTGGCCACCACCACGTCGTAGCCACTGCGGCTGGTCAACAGTTTGCCTTCGAGCACTTCGGCGCTGTCGAAGGTGTCGTAGACGGGCTGGATACCGGTGTCACGCTTGAAGTCATGCAGGGTGTTCGGGCCGATGTAGTCATACCAGTTGTAGACGTGAACGGTTGGGACCTCGGCCGCCACCGCCGACAGCGAAACCGCCAGACAGGCGCCAAACCCCAGATTGAAATGCGAGCGATGACCACTCATGATGCGGCACTCCTGGCCTGCTGCGGCCGGTGATGTTCAGGAGCTTGCAGGGTATCGACGGGGCTGGCCGTTACCCATTCCCATCATGGGTTACTCGAAAGGGGT
>NZ_RCNW01000035.1:0-17073 GCF_004307605.1 Pseudomonas sp. Sample_24 | reverse complement strand
AGGTGCTGTCGCCGGAGCTGTGCCGCAAACTCGACGGCAAGGCGATCAACATTCACCACTCCCTGCTCCCGGGTTTCAAGGGCGCCAAGCCCTATCACCAGGCTTACAACAAAGGCGTGAAACTGGTCGGCGCTACCGCCCATTACATCAACAACGACCTGGACGAAGGCCCGATCATTGCCCAGGGCGTGGAGGTGGTGGATCACAGTCATTACCCCGAAGATCTGATCGCCAAGGGGCGGGATATCGAAGGGCTGACCCTGGCGCGGGCCGTGGGTTATCACATTGAACGGCGGGTGTTTTTGAACGCGAACAGAACGGTCGTTCTTTAGATCGCTATCGCTGGCAAGCCAGCTCCCACAGGGTTTTGTGTCGCTCACAAATCTTGTGGCCGCCCCGGTCCACTGTGGGAGCCGGCTTGCCAGCGATGAGGCCATAACAGACAACACAAGACACACAGGCAACAACCCGAGCAATCAACGCGCCGCCGCTCCATGGCGACGCGACCGCTACATAAAAACAACAGCGAGGTGAAAGCATGTCTGGCAATCGTGGTGTGGTGTATCTCGGCGCTGGCAAGGTCGAAGTACAGAAAATCGACTATCCGAAAATGCAGGACCCGCGTGGCAGGAAGATTGAACACGCCGTCATCCTGCGCGTGGTTTCCACCAACATCTGTGGTTCCGACCAGCACATGGTGCGCGGCCGTACCACCGCACAAACCGGCCTGGTGCTGGGCCATGAAATTACCGGTGAAGTGATCGAGAAGGGCAGCGACGTCGAGAACCTGCAGATCGGCGACCTGGTTTCGGTACCGTTCAACGTGGCGTGCGGGCGCTGCCGTTCCTGCAAGGAAATGCACACCGGCGTGTGCCTGAGCGTCAATCCGGCACGTCCGGGTGGTGCCTACGGTTACGTCGACATGGGCGACTGGACTGGTGGCCAGGCTGAATACGCCATGGTGCCGTACGCCGACTTCAACCTGCTGAAACTGCCGGACCGCGACCGGGCCATGGAAAAAATCCGTGACCTGACCTGCCTCTCCGACATCCTGCCAACCGGTTACCACGGCGCAGTGACTGCTGGCGTTGGCCCGGGCAGCACCGTGTACATCGCTGGCGCAGGCCCGGTCGGCCTGGCCGCTGCCGCTTCGGCGCGCCTGCTGGGCGCGGCGGTGGTGATCGTCGGTGACGTCAACACCATCCGTCTGGCCCACGCCAAGGCCCAGGGTTTTGAAATCGCCGACCTGTCCCTCGACACCCCGCTGCACGAGCAAATCGCTGCGCTGCTGGGCGAACCGGAAGTGGATTGTGCCATCGACGCCGTCGGCTTCGAAGCCCGCGGCCACGGCCACGACGGCGTGAAACACGAAGCCCCGGCCACCGTACTCAACTCGCTGATGGGCGTGGTACGCGTAGCCGGCAAGATCGGTATTCCTGGCCTCTACGTGACTGAAGATCCAGGTGCCGTCGACGCCGCCGCGAAAATGGGCAGCCTGAGCATCCGCTTCGGCCTCGGCTGGGCCAAATCCCACAGCTTCCACACCGGTCAGACCCCGGTGATGAAGTACAACCGCCAACTGATGCAGGCCATCATGTGGGACCGCATCAACATTGCCGAAGTGGTGGGCGTGCAGGTAATCAGCCTGGATCAGGCACCGCAAGGGTACGGCGAGTTCGATGCGGGCGTGCCGAAGAAGTTTGTGATTGATCCGCATAAGATGTTTAGTGCGGCGTAAAATTTTTGAAGTGTGCGGAGGGCGACGTGATGTCGCCCTTTTTTATTTTATTGTTAGCTCAGTTGTCTCTTATTGATGCTCCCTGTTGTTTGGCCGATTCAGATAGTATTTTTTCCAGTTTTTTGTTGAGCTTTTCTTTTTGCTTCGTAAGGGAGTTTATTTCTTTATTTAAGCTTTTCTTTTGTTTTGCGGTTAAAGGGCGAGGGCTGATTTTATCGTTTTTATGTTTGAACCAAAGACCTTGTTCTTGTAAGTTGTTTTTTTGTTTCCATGCGTAGTAGTTTGCTGGCTGATCATACGCTGCCGAAATTTTAAGACCGACGTTTGTGATTCTTTCCCTGTATTGGGAGGCTTTGTCCGGATTTTTAAGTATGTCGAAATCTGACTTTATTCTGTCTGTGATATCGGCATCTGGAGAAGTTGTCCGGTTAGTGGAGGCTATGGGCGCGCTCAAACTGTCCCTTGATGTGCTTAAGCTTTGTGAAGACGTTCCAAGTAGCCTTTGGTCTTCACTTCGACTTGCCGCATTAGTATTTTTCCGGAGAATACTTCTACGAGGCATATGTCCAGTATCATCCCTTTCATTCACTGGATCCCCCAAACAATACCCATACGCATTCAACCCACCCTCCCCAAACGGACTCCAACTTTCCGGGCTGTTAAAACGCATCAACACCGGGTTAAACACCCGATAACCATTGCCCAGCAAATACCACCCCGTCACCGGATCCGGACGTTCGCCGTTGAAGCCGAGCAGGCTGAGCAAACCGTTCTCTTCCGGGCGATGACCATAGGGCGAGTACGCGAGAGGATTGAGACGAGCCGCGTCGAGTACGTTCAACACTGAGCGCTGTTCATCGGTGGCAAGCAATTGCGTGAGCCCACCACATTGCTGAGCCAGTACTTGATCGTCGTGCTGCATGATCGACCGTTGCAGCGTGCCTTGAATCTCGGTAGTCAAGCGATCTTTCTGGTAGAAACGCCGAGTCGTGGCTTGTACCGTCGGCGTGCAATCAACCAGTCGATCCAAGGTCGTAGTGGTAGCGGCAGAGCAGCGTCTCGCATTTGGGCAGCATGGGTGGGCTTACTGAATGAAGGTGCGATCCAGGATTTCACTGTGAAGTAACTGTTCAGGGCTGCCTACTAGCGGTTCTGATAGTGCCGTAGGTGTTTGTGACGAGCGGGCAGGAAATGCATGCCAGCCTTCGGAACATGCCCTCGCTTACCCGGTCAAACCGGCAACTTTGCGCTCGTTAACGGGCGTTATTTGTGACACACGAGGATGCCCGGATGAAGATTTCACGCGGTTTAGCATTGGCTTCGCTGTTGACCCTGGTCGCCAGCCCAGTCTTCGCACAGTTCAGCCTGGGCGATGCGGCCAGTGCGATTGCGGGCATGCAGGACGACAACGCAGCCGTCGAGGCCGCGCCGACGGCTGAAACAGCCGACCTGCTGGGTGCGCTCAGCCAATTGAATGTGACACCGGAGCAAGCCATCGGTGGCGCCGGGGCCATGCTGGGGCTGGCGAAGAATCAGTTGAGTTCAACCGACTATTCGGCGTTGGCCAAAAGTGTCCCGGGCCTTGATCAACTGTCCGGCCTCGGTGAACTGAGTGCTCTCGCCGGTTTACTAGGATCAAGCGGCAAGGCCGCGGGCCTGGACAACGCCCTGGGCAACATCAAGGACACCACCGACCTGAACAACGCCTTCAGCGCGCTGGGCATGGACACCGGCATGATCGGCGTGTTTGCCCCGGTGATCCTGCAGTACTTCGGTCAGCAGGGTGTCGGTGGTTCGCTGTTGCAAAGCCTGGGCGGGATCTGGGGCGCCGGTACCAGCAGTTGATTCAATGGCTTTCGGCGCGCAAGGCGTCGATGCGTTGGTCCTTCTCGGTCCAGAGCTGGTTGACCCAGTTCTGGACCGTTTCACGAAACCGCGGATCGTTTTCGTAATCGCCCTGCCACAGCGTCGGCTCGAGTTCGCGAGTCTTGATGTCGATGATGACCCTGGGCACGTTGCCGCTGATCAAATCCCAGAACCCGGGAATCGTTTGCTGTGGGTAAACCACCGTCACGTCGAGAATCGCATCCAGTTGTTCGCCCATCGCTGCCAGCACAAATGCCACGCCACCGGCCTTGGGTTTAAGCAGGTGGGTGAACGGCGATTGCTGCTGCGCACGTTTTTCGGCGGTAAACCGGGTGCCTTCCAGGTAGTTGACCACCGTCACTGGCTGGCGCTTGAACAGCTCGCAGGCCTGTCGGGTGATTTCCAGATCCTTGCCGGCAAGCTCCGGGTGCTTCGTCAGGAAGGCCTTGGTGTAGCGCTTCATGAAAGGGTAATCCAGCGCCCACCAGGCCAGGCCCAGAAATGGCACCCAGATAAGCTCTTTCTTGAGGAAGAATTTGAAGAACGGCGTGCGTCGGTTCAGCGTCTGGATCAGCGCCGGGATATCGACCCAGGATTGATGGTTGCTGATCACCAGATAAGACGTGTCGCGCCGCAGATCGTCGCCACCGCGAATGTCCCATTGAGTGGGAATGCACACGCGAAAGATCAGCTTGTCGATTTCCGACCAGGTCTCGGCGATCCACATCACCGACCAGGAAGCGTAATCGCGCAGACGACCGGGCAACACCAGTTTGAGCAGGGCAAACACCATCAAAGGCCCAATCAGGACCAGAGTGTTGAGCAGTAATAGCAAGGCAACGAAACAGCCGGTGAGCAGGCGGCGCATAGGCAACTCTTGAAAGCATTTGGGCGCGCCATGATAAGCAGCTTCGGGCGGCAGGCCAAATCGGTGGTGACGAATGTTTCACCATGGAGCCGCTAACCTCGGGGGAACGATCAGGTTAACCACGGTCTAAAATTGCGCTGCTCACTTCTCATGGAAGCCCACTACGTGAAATCTCTCCTTGCCCTGCTTTCCCTCATCGCCCTGCCGGCTCTGGCCGCCGAGCCAACCCTGTACGGGCGCTATGAATACATCGCCTTGCCGGAAATCGGCGGTGAAGTGCTCAAGGCCAAGATGGACACCGGCGCCCTGACCGCATCGCTGTCGGCCAAAGACATCGAAACCTTCACCCGCGACGGCGAAGACTGGGTGCGTTTCCGCCTCGCCACCAAAGATGCGAGCAACAAAGTCTACGAACATAAAGTCGCACGAATCAGCAAAATCAAAACCCGTTCCGAAGAGGACGAAGACGAAGACGTGGCTGCACCGACCAAGCGGCCGGTGGTTGACCTGGAGTTGTGCCTGGGTAACGTCAAACGCACGGTCGAGGTCAACCTGACTGACCGCAGCAGTTTTAATTACCCGTTGTTGATGGGTGCCAAAGCGTTGCGTGAGTTTGGGGCGGCGGTGAATCCGGCGAGACGGTTTACGGCGGACAAGCCGGATTGTTGATAAGAAGAGGGCTCAAGCACGGCAGAACTGCCAGGGTGTGATTTCGGCTGGTATCAAGCCTTCGGCGTTGTCGCATCATCAAAAGTCGCTGACTCACCTCGAAGTACCACGCGCCAGTTGTCAATTGGCTGTGCGCCAGTCCAGTCAGGATGGCGCACGTCTACGTAACTCTACGCATTCTGCTTAAGGAAAAAACTGTCCCGCTTCCTCGGCGTCTTGGTTCCCGTTTCCTTTCTAGAGTTATGAAAGTTTCCTTAATTCTGAATTGATTTCTGAAGGTTGGTTTATTTTAGATTCGGCGAAATAGTTTCTGTATTTTTGTAGTTTATAGGAATACATGACTTTTGAGTGTAAGTCACGTACAGCAATGTCTTTAGGAGTAGAGAGGGCATCGGTTCGAAATTCACCGCTCTCCTCATAAAAGCTTCTGACTACCTTGAACTTTTCGTTGGTGTCTGGTGTTTTCTGAGCGAAGCTTAATATTTGGTCTAATAATTTATTGTTGTCCGTTTCGACTGCTTTGGTGTATGTTTCGATTTCTTTAATGCTTTTTTTGTTCAGGTTCAACATGGTTTCTTCTTTGCCGACTTGATAGCCTAGCGTTTGCCCGTTGTAGCGCATCCCTTGTTTCTCATGCGTTATGTTGAAAACTACATCTTGATGTGTAGTCGGTGTTCTAAGTTTTTTTGGGATTCTGCCCAAAAAAGTATTTTTAAAACCTTTCCAAGCGCTCATGAATATATTTGAGTGCCCTGTGGGGTCTGCCCCAAGAACTGGCTCTCCATCGCAATATGCGTATGCATTGAGTCCTCCCCTCCCAAACGGACTCCAACTGTCCGGACTGTTAAACCGCATCAACACCGGATTGAACTGTCGATAGCCATTACCCAAATGATAATGCCCGGTCACCGAGTCTGGCCGTTCGCCGTTGAAACCGAGCAGGCTGAGCAAACCGTTTTCCGGCGGGCGATGGCCATAGGGTGAGTAGGCAATGGGATAAGGTCGGGTTGCATCGAGGGCGTTCAGCACTGAACGTTGCTGGTCGGTGGCGAGGAGGGTGGTGTCGATCTTGTCGGCGCGAACCTGGCGTTGAGCCAGCAACTGGTCGTCGTGCTGGAACAGGCTGGTCTGTACGCCGCCACCCACTTCGGTGGCCAAACGATTGTTGCAGTAAAAGCGCGCGATGTCGGTCTGAGTGCTCAAGCGATCAAGTGGGTCGTAGCGGTAGCGACTGAGGACGGTTTCGCGAGTTGTAGTAGGCATTGGCTGAGCTCCAGGCGAGGTCGGTAGCGTCGGCCTTTAGCTTCGGCGTTTTATCAATCTTTGCCTACTATCAGAACTGCTAGTGTTTCCTCGTCGCAGACTAAACCTTCGGCATCGTCGCAATCATCGAAGGCCGCTGACTCACCTCGAAATACCATGCGGCCAATTGCGGATTGGCCGTGCGCCAGTCCAGATCAGGATGGCGCACGTTGCCTAAAACATATTGCTATAGTAAATATGTCTGTTCCCGTTTCTACAAGGCATATTGCTACGGGCAAATATGTCTGCCCCGTTTCCCTTGACGATTTCCATTCAGGAAAGTAAAGCAGTCTTCGCTTTCGGTCTTTTTTATCGCTATCGAAATGGAAATAACTCATCGTAGGTCGGTGGCAAACCATTCCCAGCGGAGCGAACACGATTGTGTTCTTGGGTTAGCACGTCTCTATAGTTAGGGGGGGCTCCGTGTGTTTCAATCTGATTGTTCAGTATTCTAACTCTTGATATATACGTGTCTCGTTTCTGTGGTCCTATCTCGACTAGGTGGCTAAGGTCGTCAAAAAAGTCGCGATTGGATTTTAGTGATGTTTCCGCGTTGAAGTGGTCGTAGCTTTGATCATAACTATTGAAGCTTGGGGAAGGTGAAGTGTCAGAGTGGATATTAATATTTTTATTTATATCGGTAAGTGCGGTTTTTTCGGCTTTTTGTATTACGATGCTTACTGGGTTTTCGCCTTTTTGTTTTGCTATTTTATTGATTGTTTTTTCCCCTCCCAAGCTTTTTTTTGCTTCTTTTAATGCGATTTTAGTGTAGGGGTGGGGTCCTGAGCCTTTACCTCTCGCTATGAGACCTGAAATGATTTTTACTATTTCATGTCCTGAAGGATCAACGCTCGAGATCGGCTCTCCAGCACAATACGCATACGCATTCAATCCACCTTTGCCAAACGGACTCCAACTGTCCGGACTGTTAAACCGCATCAACACCGGGTTGAACTGTCTGTACCCATTACCCAAATGATAATGCCCGGTCACCGGGTCTGGCCGTTCGCCGTTGAAACCGAGCAGGCTGAGCAAACCGTTTTCCGGTGGGCGATGGCCGTAGGGTGAGTAGGCAATGGGATGAGGTCGGGTTGCATCGAGGGCGTTCAGTACTGAACGTTGCTGATCGGTGGCGAGGAGGGTGGTGTCGATCTTGTCGGCGCGAACCTGGCGTTGAGCCAGCAACTGGTCGTCGTGCTGGAACAGGCTGGTCTGTACGCCGCCACCCACTTCGGTGGCCAAACGATTGTTGCAGTAAAAGCGCGCGATGTCGGTCTGAGTGCTCAAGCGATCAAGTGGGTCGTAGCGGTAGCGACTGAGGACGGTTTCGCGAGTTGTAGTAGGCATTGGCTGAGCTCCAGGCGCGGTCGGTAGCGTCGGCCTTTAGCTTCGGCGTTTTATCAGCCTTTGCCTACTATCAGAACTGCTAGTGTTTCCTCGTCGCAGGCTAAATCTTCGGCATCGTCGCAATCATCGAAGGCCGCTGGCTCACCTCGAAATACCACGCGGCCAATTGCGGATTGGCCGTGCGCCAGTCCAGATCAGGATGGCGCAAGTCCACGTAACCCAAGGCACATGCCACACTGATTGCCGCCACGTCGAAATGGCTGGTCAGCTCGGCAATCGCGTCTTTTTCCAGCAGCGCCAGAGCACGGCGGATTTTGTCGCGCTGGCCGTCGAGGTAGGCGGCCCAGTGTTTTTCAGCGGGGCGCAGGGCGACTTCGTAGCGCACCAGCACGGCGGCATCCATGATCCCGTCGGCCAGCGACGCGAGGGTCAGGCGCCGCCAGCGGGCGGAACCTTCGCGAGGGATCAGCGGGTTGCCGACGTGCTGGTGGTCGAGGTAGTCGAGGATCACCCGGCTGTCATGGATGACGTTGCCGTCGGCCAAACGCAGGGCGGGGATTTTGCTCAAAGGGTTGTCGTCGATCAGCGCCAGATCCGGGTCGACCGGGGTGAGCACGCAGTTTTGCAGGGCTACTCGATTCTGTTGACCGGTTTCGTGCAGCAGCACCATGACTTTGCGAACGAAGGGCGAAAGCGGATTGTGGTACAGGGTCATGCTCGGGGCGGACATGGCAGCGTCTCGATCGGGGGCGGTGACGGGCAGCATAGCGTGTTGAGCACATAGCTCAAACGTCATGACTCGAGCCGGGCGGGAGTTGGCTTGCTCGCGATGGCGATCTTGCGGGCGCCATCGCCGGCAAGCCGTGCTCCAACGTTCAGCGGTGTTGCAGCAAGCCCCGCAGGCCGAGGACGGCAGGAATGCCGAGCCCCAGCCAGCTCAGCGAATCCCAGACGCCATCCCCCAGCAACGCGGCAAACAATCCCGCCGCGCTGAAAAGCGCAATGACCGTGGGCGTGGCAAATACCTTCCAGAAACTCGACTGCCGAGGCCTCATGCCGCGCTCTCCGCTTTTTCCAGCACAGGGTTGGCAGCCTTGCGCCGGACCACCCACAGGTAAACCCCACTGCCGAGAACAATGATGGTCAGCACATCCAGGGTCGCCCAGAGAATTTGCATCGGCATGCCGCCGTAGTCACCGAAGTGCAACGGCTGCGACATGCCCATGGCGTCCATGTACCACGGACGTTCAGCCACAGCGGTGACTTGCAAAGTGCTGGCGTCGATCAGTACCGGCGTCAGCAAGTGCGAGGTCAAATGCGTGCTGCCCTTCATGAACACGGCGTAATGGTGCTCACTGGAGAACCGTGTGCCGGGAAAGGCGATGAAGTCGGGTTGCATGCCTGGCGCAACTTCCCTGGCGATATCGAGCAATTGAGTGGCCGGTGCCAGGTGCGTCAGCGGTGGCGCGTCGCGGTACGGCGCGACCATCGCACTCAGGCTGTCGTTGCGCCACGCGGCGATCAGCAGGTCGGCACAGGCGCTGATCACGCCGGTTACTCCGACCACCAGTGCCCAGGTCAGCGTCACCACGCCGATCAGGTTATGCAGGTCGAGCCAGCGCAGGCGGGTGGATTTGTCGTGGCGCACGGTGGCGAATTTCAAGCGACGCATGAACGGCAGGTACAGCACGGTGCCCGAAACGATCGCGACAACGAACAGCAACCCCATGAACGCCAGCAACAATTTGCCCGGCAGGCCGGCAAACATGTCCACGTGCAGGCGCAACATGACCATCATGAAGCCGCCATTGGCCGATGGCATCTCCAGCGCTTCGCCGGTACGGGCATCGAGCATGAAGGTATGGGATGAGTTCGGCTCGGTGCCGGCGGTGGCAGCCATGATCGCGATGGCGGCATTGGGCTCGTCATCCTCGAAACCGAAATATTGCATGACCTCGCCGGGGCGATGCTTCTCGGCCGCCTGTACCAACTGCTGCAAATTCAGGTGGGGGGTGTCCGCCGGCATGACCTGCAACTCTGGGGCATCGCCCAGCAGATGGTCGATCTCGTGATGGAAGATCAAGGGCAGGCCGGTCAATGCCAGCATCAGCAGGAACACGGTGCAAATCAGGCTGGACCAGGTGTGGATAAAGGACCAGCGGCGGATTGTTTTGCTTTTCATTTCTTGGCCTTTGAAAAAACCGAAGCCGCCCATTAAGGACGGCCTGGTCATAGGGCATGTCAGATCAACGCTTTACCACTTGTAGGTGGCAGTGGCGACGACGCTGCGCTGGTCGCCGTAGTAGCAGTAGAAACTGTCGCAAGTCGAGATGTAGTCCTTGTCGAACAGGTTGGTCGCGTTCAGCGCCAGCGAGGCGCCTTTCAAGCTGTTGTCCAGACGGCCGAGGTCGTAGTGAACAGCTGCGTCGAACACGGTGTAGGCATCGGCCTTGCCCAGTTCGGTGTTGGCCTGATCGCCGTAGGTGTTGCCGGTGTAGCGAACGCCACCGCCCACGCCGAAACCATCGAGCACGCCGTTGTGCCAGGTGTAATCGGCCCACAGCGAAGCCTGCTGGTTTGGCATCAGTTGCAGGCGATTGCCTTTGAAATCACCTTTTTGCACTTCGGATTTTGCCAGGGTGTACGCGGCGATGACCTTGAGGTTCTCCGTCACATCGGAAACGGCTTCCAGCTCCAGTCCCTTGACCTTTACTTCACCGGTCTGGCTGGTGATCGAAACGTTGTCCGAGTTGGTGGTGGTGACGGACACGTTCTTCTGGGTCAGGTCGTAGATCGCGGCACTGAGCAACGTATCGCTGCCTGGCGGCTGGTACTTGATGCCCAGTTCCCATTGCTCGCCTTCGGTCGGTTTGAACGAATCGGTGGGCGAGGCCGTGGCATTGCTGGTCGGCTGGAACGACTCGGCGTACGACAGATACGGAACAAAACCGTTGTCGAACACGTAGCTGATCGCTGCGTTGCCGCTGAAGTTGGTGTCGCGCTCAGTATTGGTGGCATCGCCCTTGTTGAAGAACTTGGTGCCGGTGTGAACCCAGTCTTCACGACCGCCCAGTGTCAGGCGCCATTGGTCGAGGGCCATCTGGTCCTGGACGTACAGGCCGGTCTGGTAGGTTTTCTGGTCGTAGTCGTAGAACGCGCTGGAGCGTGGCGGACGGACGATTTCCACGCCACGCACAGGGTTGTTCACGTTGGTTGGCGGTGCGCTGCCGAAAATCGAGGTGTAGTTGGTGTTGCTGCGCTGGTGATCGAAACCAATCAACACGGTGTGACTGACATCGCCGGTGGCGAAGTCGGCCTGGAAGTTGTTGTCCACGGCGAACTGGCTGATGTCCTCGTCGACGCTGGTGGTCGAGCGACCGACGTTGCCTTCATTGTCGACCTGAGTGAACGGGTACGCGCCGACGGTGATGCCCTGGAAAGACAAGTCAGATTTTGTGTAGCGCAGGTTCTGACGGAATTGCCAGACATCGTTGAGGCGATGTTCGAAGGCGTAGCCCAGCGCGTAGTAGGTGCGGTCGTAGTATTCCCAATCCGGGTCGCCCAGGTTCTTGTGGTGGGAAACATCGCCGAACGGCATGTTGATTTTGGTGCCCTGGATCGGCAGGAATTGGCTGGTGATGCCGGTATCGTCCCGGGTGAATTGCGTGAGCAGGGTGAACCGGGTGTCTTCGTCGATGTTCCAGGTCAGGCTTGGCGCAATGTTGTAGCGCTTGTTGTCGACGTGGTCGATTTGGGTTCCGCTGTCGCGCACTACGCCGCTCAGACCGTAGAGGAATTGCCCTTCATCGTCGATCTTGCCGGTGCTGGCAAAATTGATCTGGCGATGATTGTCGCTGCCGTATTGCAGCTGGACTTCGCTGCTCGACTCAGCACTGGGACGGCGACTGACCATATCGAGCAGGCCGCCCGGCGGCGTCTGACCATAGATCGACGAGGCTGGGCCGCGCAGCAGGGCTAGGCGGTCGAGGTTCCAGGTTTCCTGTTTCGGGTTGGCATACACGCCTTTTGGCAGCGGCAGGCCATCGAGGAACTGGGTCGGTTCGAAACCGCGCACTCGCAACCAGTCGGCGCGGGTGTCGCTGCCATAGCTGCTGGCGGTGATGCCTGGCATGTAGCGCACGGCGTCGTCGAGACTCTGTACGTTACGGTCGTCCATCTGCTCACGGGTTGCCACGGAAATCGAACGCGGCACCTCGACCAGTGCGGTGTCGGTCTTGGTGCCGGCAGCCGTGCGCTTGGCCAGATAACCCTGCACCGGCCCCCACGCGTTTTCAGGATCAGCTTCGACGCCGATCACGCTGGTGGCCGGCAGCGACATCACACCTTCAGGCACCGCCACCAGTGTGTAGCTGCCGGTGGCGCTTTGTTCCAATTGCAAACCCGTGCCCCGCAGTGCTTCACGCAAAGCGCCGGCAGCATCGAATTGGCCGGTGACCGGAGCCGACGTCTTGCCCGCCGCCAGCGATGGGCTCAGCGAC
The DNA here is from genome assembly GCF_004307605.1 of Pseudomonas sp. Sample_24. Taxonomy (NCBI): domain Bacteria; kingdom Pseudomonadati; phylum Pseudomonadota; class Gammaproteobacteria; order Pseudomonadales; family Pseudomonadaceae; genus Pseudomonas; species Pseudomonas sp. Sample_24. The sequence continues at coordinate 4,784 of NZ_RCNW01000035.1, read as the reverse complement.
AGGGCGAGGCCCGCCTGGCTGGCGATCTGGTTCAGGGTGTTGGCCAATGGCGCGGCCGGCAGGTTGTAGGCGCGAACGCTGGACGCTTGTTCAGCGGCGACCAGTTGACTGCTGGCCAAAGGGGTGCAAAGGGCGATGGCGACCGCCAGCAAACTGGGGCGCAACAAGGTGTCTAGCGAACGGGACATACAGCGGCTCCTGAAAGGGAATACTTCTCAATTGCCTAGGTGCCGAACGAAAATCAAAAAGTGATAGGGCTGGATGAAAATAATTTCGATTCAATAATCACTGTAAGTCTGACGGCCTCTTCGCGGGCAAGCCTCGCTCCTACAGTTTTGTATTGTTCCCACATTCAATAAACGACTCGACCTGGTAGGAGCGAGGCTTGCCCGCGAAGGCCGTATGCCAGAAACAGCACCTCTCAGGGTTTGGCATCGGCCTTGGCCGCCACCGTCACCCACCATTGCGTGTGCTGTTCAATCTGCACTGGCAACGTCGGTAACAGCGCGTTCAGGGCCAGGTCCGTGTCATGCAGCGGGAAGCTGCCGGTGATCCGCAGGTCCGCTACTTGCGGCGTCACGCCCAAATACCCGCGGCGATAACGGCCGAGTTCATGCACCAGGTCTTCCAATCGCGCGTTATCCACCACCAGCATGCCGCGGGTCCAGGCATCTGCGCCGAGGTTGAGTGCAGCCACCGATCCCAAGCCATCATTACGAATCAGTACTTGCTGGCCTTCGCGCAAAATCTGTTCGTCAGCGCTCGATTGCGGATGAACGGCCACCGCCGACTGCAAGACGCTCAGGCGCGTGCCTGCTTCTTCGCGCTTGACCAGAAACCGTGTGCCCAATGCGCGCATGCTGCCTTCGCGGGTTTCGACGATAAACGGGCGGGCATCACCATGGCCGGTCTCAACGAGGATTTCCCCTTCCTGGAGTACCACCCGGCGCTGCTTCTCATCGAAGCGCACGTCCACGGCACTGTGGGTGTTGAGGTTGATCAGCGTGCCGTCGGCCAGGCGAAGGGTGCGCTGTTCACCGGTCGCGGTGCGTTGGTCGGCCAACCAGTAACCGACCGGCAGATACCGCTCACCGGCAAACAATGCCAGACCGATCACCGCTACGACGCTGGCCAGACCGCTGCCGAGCTTGCGTACCCGTCGGCGAATACCTTCGCGCGATTGCAGCAAGGCAGTGCGGGCCGGGCCGCTGGCGACGCTGAAGCGTTGGTCGAGCATGCCCAATTGGCGCCATGCACGCGCATGTTCTTCGTGGGCGGCGTGCCATTTGCTGAACGCTTCGCGCTCCACCGGATTACCGGAATCCAGCGACAACTGCCAGGCAATGGCGGCATCGAGCACCTGCGCCGACACTGGCTTGGAACTGAGCGGGTTCATGTCGGCTCACCGTACAGCGCGATGTAACACTGACGCAGGCCCTGGGTCAGGTACTGGCGCACACGCGGTACCGACACGCCGAGGCGTTCGGCGATTTGCGCGTGGCTCAAGCCATCGAGACGATTGTAGAGAAACGCCGCCCGAGCCTTGCTCGACAGCTTGCCGAGCAGGCGATCGATGTTTTTCAGGTCTTCAAGGATCATTTGCTGTTCTTCCACCGACGGTTGCTCGGCTTCGGGGATCAGCATCAGTTCGGTGAGGTAGGCCTGTTCCAGCGCGGCGCGGCGGAAATAGTCGAACAGCAGGCCCTTGGCAATCGCCACCAGAAACGCCCGCGGTTCGCGCGGCTCTTTGAGTTCCTCACGGCCGAGCAAACGCACGAAGGTGTCCTGACTCAGGTCTTCGGCTCGTTGCGGGCAAGCGACGTTGCGACGAAGCCAGGCCAATAGCCAACCGCGATGGTCGCGATATAACGCACCGACGAGCTCACTTTGAGGGCTTGGGACTGACGACACGCCGCATCACCGTTTGGGAAGTGTTAACTAACGAGAATTGTTCGCGATTGTGGCAGAGGCGAGAAGGGTGCGCAATTGGCGCTGGTCGGGTGGGATAAATGCTTGTTCGCTGTAAGACCGCGGCTTCGTTCATCGCGGGCAAGCCTCGGTCCTATAGAGATGGTGTCGTTCGTCAACGTCCTGAACGAAACATTTCTGTAGGAGCGAGGCTTGCCCGCGAAGGCGCCAGAGCAGACCAAAAAATCTAGAAAGACGGGGTTTGCTGCCGTCGTTTCCACTGATTCAACCGCTGCTGCAAATTCAACGGACTGTGAATCTGTTGCTGTCGCGCACGGCTGAACAGGATCAACGCCAGTTCCGCCGTGGCCAGCGCATCGGCGCTGGCGTTGTGACGTTCGAACACTTCGAGTTTGAACCAGTCGATCCACTCGTCCAGCCCGGCCTCGCGAATGTGCGCCTGCGGGCAGACCAGCGGGGCGATATCCGCAACATCCATAAACAGGTGCTGCAACTTGTAACCCAGATGTTCTTTCAGTGCGCGGCCGAGCATGTGCTGGTCGAATGGCGCGTGGAAAGCCAGCACCGGACTGTCGCCGACAAACTCCATGAAATCGAGCAGTGCGTGGGCCGGATCGCTGCCGGCAGCAATCGCGCTGGGGCCGATCCCATGAATCAGCACGCTGGGGCCGAGTTTGACTTCGGCGCATTGCAGGGTGCGCTCGAACTGCTGGCTGAAGTCGATCGCGCCGTCTTCGATCACCACCGCACCGATGGACAGCACGCGGTCCTTGTTCAGGTTCAGTCCGGTGGTTTCCAGGTCGAGCACCACCCAGCGTTGTTCGCGCAGGCTGCACTCGCTCAATTCTTTCACCGCCGGCAAACGTTGCAGGCGTTGTTGCAATTCTCCGGACAGGCTCGGGCCGCCCGGGCGCAACCATGAAAACAGACTCATCGCTGATCGCTCATAATTGGTACCGCAAGGCCAGACTGCTTTGCAGGCGTTGCGCCTGACGCAAGGACTCACGCAGGATCCGCCGGTCCAGATGATTCAGACTGTCCGGATCGACGCGGTTGGAGTAAGGCAGGTTCTCCCGGGTCTGTAGCTGATGTTGCTGCATGCGGGTTTGCTGAATGAAGTGATAGGCCTCTTCGTACGCCGCGCCGTCCAGGGGCTCGATGATCTCTTTGTCCACCAGTTGGCGAAAACGCTCCAGGGTGTTGTTGGTTTCGATGCCATGGGCCAGGGCAAGCAGTCGCGCCCCGTCGACGAAGGGCGTCAGGCCCTGAATCTTCAAGTCCAGTGTGGCTTTCTCGCCATTCTTTCGGGCCAGTACAAACTCGCGGAAACGCCCTACAGGCGGGCGATTGCGCAGCGCGTTTTCGGCCAGCATGCGCTGGAACAAGCGGTTGTCGGCGACCTGGTCGAGAATCCCGCGGCGCAACTGCTCACAACCTTGCTCGTTGCCCCAGACCACACGCAGATCGAAATAGATACTCGAACCCAGCAGGTTTTCCGGCGTGGCCTCGCGGATGAACGCGGCGAAGCGACGCGCCCACTCGACACGGGACAAGCACAGCTCGGGGTTACCGGCCATGATGTTGCCCTTGCACAGGGTGAAGCCGCACAACGCCAGGCTTTGGTTGATCTGATGGGCGATGGGCAGCAACTTGCCGCGGATTTCGGCAGCATGGGCTGCGTCGCGGGCTTCGAACAGAATGCCGTTGTCCTGATCGGTGTGCAGCGTTTGCTCGCGACGGCCTTCGCTGCCGAAACACAACCAACTGAACGCGACGCCCGGATCACCTTTCTCGGCGAGGGTCAGTTCAATCACCCGGCACACGGTGTGATCGTTGAGCAGGGTGATGATGTGGGTGATCTGGGTCGAGGACGCACCGTGGGCCAGCATGCGCTCGACCAATTGGCCGATCTCGCCGCGCATGGCCACCAGATTTTCCACCCGCGGAGCGTTGCGGATGGTCCGCGCCAGGTGCACCAGGTCGACCCGCTGCAGTGAAAACAGATCGCGCTCGGACACCACGCCACACAGGCGTTGGTCCTTGACCAGGCAGACATGGGCGATATGCCGCTCGGTCATGGCGATCGCGGCGTCGAACGCGCTGTGGTCCGGTGTGAGGTAAAACGGCGAGGGTGTCATGTGGCGTTCGATGGCTTCGGCAAAATCACCGGCAGCATTGGCCACCACGTGCCGCAGGTCGCGCAGGGTGAAAATCCCCAGCGGCGCTTGCTGTTCATCAACCACCACAATGCTGCCCACCTGCTGCTCGTGCATCAGGGTCACGGCCTCGCGCAGGGGCGTCGCCGGACTGCACATGACCGGATGGCGCATGGCCAATTCACCCAAACGGGTATTGAGCGAATACTGCGTGCCAAGGGTTTCCACGGCTTTCTGCTGGACCTGCTGATTGACCTGATCCAGCAGGCTGCTCACGCCGCGTAGGGCAAAGTCACGGAATGTGCCGGAAATGGCGAAGAGCTTGATAAATGCGAGTTTGTTCAGCTGTAGGCAAAAGGTGTCTTCGGCTGCCAGATGTTCAGTGCGCGTCGCACGTTCTCCCAGCAACGCCGCCAGGGGAAAACACTCGCCGGTGGTGATCTCGAAAGTGGTTTCGGTACCGCCCTTGGCTGAATGGGGGCGCTCGCCTACGACCCGGCCCTGTTTGACGATATAGAAATGTTCAACCGGGCCCTCGGCAGGCTTGATGATGCTTTCGCCGGGGGCATAAAAACGCAGCTGACATTGTTCAACCAGGTACGCCAGGTGGGCGTGTTCCATCTGATTGAAGGGCGGGAAGCGCTGGAGGAATTGCAAAGTGCCCTGGATGTTCTGCAACACCGCGGTTTTCCCTGCCTG
>NZ_RCNW01000031.1:0-2158 GCF_004307605.1 Pseudomonas sp. Sample_24 | reverse complement strand
TTCGGTTCGCCGAACAAGCAAGGCAAGGAAGACTGCCACGGCGCCCCGTTGGGTGACGCGGAAATCGCCCTGACCCGCGCTGCGCTGAAGTGGAACCACGGTCCGTTCGAAATTCCGGCTGACATTTATGCCGAGTGGGATGCCAAGGAAGCCGGCCTCGCGGTCGAGGCTGACTGGGATCAGCGTTTCGCTGCCTACTCCGCCGCATTCCCGAGCGAAGCCAATGAACTGGTGCGTCGTCTGAGCGGCGAACTGCCGGCCGACTTCTCCGAGAAGGCCGACGCCTACATCGCCGAAGTCGCGGCCAAAGGCGAAACCATCGCCAGCCGCAAGGCCAGCCAGAACGCCCTGAACGCGTTCGGTCCGCTGCTGCCTGAGTTCCTCGGCGGTTCGGCTGACCTGGCCGGTTCCAACCTGACCCTGTGGAAAGGCTGCAAAGGCGTCACCGCCGAAGACGCCAGCGGCAACTACATGTACTACGGCGTGCGTGAATTCGGCATGACCGCGATCATGAACGGCGTTGCCTTGCACGGCGGTCTGGTGCCTTACGGCGCGACCTTCCTGATGTTCATGGAATACGCCCGCAATGCCGTGCGCATGTCGGCCTTGATGAAACAGCGCGTGATCCACGTCTACACCCACGACTCCATCGGTCTGGGCGAAGACGGCCCGACTCACCAGCCAATCGAGCAACTGGCCAGCCTGCGCTGCACGCCGAACCTCGATACCTGGCGTCCGGCCGATGCCGTTGAATCGGCAGTCAGCTGGAAGTACGCACTGGAACGCAAGGACGGTCCTTCGGCCCTGATCTTCTCGCGTCAGAACCTGCAGCACCAAACCCGCAACGCGCTGCAGATCGCCGACATCAGCCGTGGTGGTTATGTGTTGAAGGACTGCGCCGGCGAGCCTGAGCTGATCCTGATCGCCACCGGTTCGGAAGTCGGCCTGGCTGTTCAGGCTTTCGACAAGCTGACCGAGCAAGGTCGCAAGGTGCGTGTGGTGTCCATGCCGTGCACCAGCGTGTTCGATGCCCAGGATGCCGGCTACAAGCAATCGGTCCTGCCGTTGCAGGTCAGCGCCCGTATCGCCATCGAAGCCGCTCATGCGGACTACTGGTACAAGTACGTGGGCCTGGAAGGTCGCGTAATCGGCATGACCACCTACGGCGAGTCGGCGCCTGCGCCTGCCTTGTTCGAAGAGTTCGGCTTCACCCTGGAAAACATCCTGGGTCAGGCTGAAGAGCTGCTGGAAGACTGATCCAGAAGATGTGCGTCTGATCTGACGCCATCGCTGGCAAGCCAGCTCCCACAGGAATTTCCAGTGAACACAGATTTTGTGAGCACCAGAAAAACCTGTGGGAGCGGGCTTGCCCGCGATAGCGATAGTTCAGGCGATGCTTCACTATCGGATTCACCACGGTAATAGAGAACCCCATGCCTCAACCGCGTCCCTACAAAGTTGCACTCAACGGCTACGGCCGGATTGGTCGTTGCGTCTTGCGTGCGTTGTTCGAGCGAGGCGAAAAGGCCGGGTTTGAAATTGTCGCGATCAACGATCTGGCCGACATGGCCAGCATCGAATACCTGACACGCTTCGACTCCACCCACGGGCGTTTTCCCGGTGAGGTGAAGGTCGACGGCGATTGTCTGCATATCAATGGCGACTGCGTGAAGGTCCTGCGCAGTGCCACACCCGAAGGCATCGATTGGGCGTCGTTGGGCGTCGATCTGGTGCTGGAGTGCTCCGGCGCGTACCACACCCGCGAAGACGGCCAGCGTTTTCTCAACGCCGGTGCGCCACGGGTGCTGTTTTCCCAGCCGATGGCCAGCGAGGCCGATGTCGACGCCACCATCGTCTACGGCGTGAACCAGGATTGCCTGAGCGGCGATGAGCTGCTGGTGTCCAACGCGTCCTGCACCACCAATTGCGGAGTGCCGCTGTTGCGCCTGCTGGATCAGGCGCTTGGTCTGGAGTACGTGTCGATCACCACGATCCACTCGGCCATGAACGATCAGCCAGTCATCGATGCCTATCACCACGAAGACCTGCGCCGCACCCGTTCGGCGTTTCAGTCGGTGATCCCGGTGTCCACTGGTCTGGCACGCGGCATCGAACGCCTGCTGCCGGAACTTGCCGGGCGAATTCAGGCCAAAGCCGT
>NZ_RCNW01000054.1:0-2160 GCF_004307605.1 Pseudomonas sp. Sample_24 | reverse complement strand
AGGTTTTCGTCTACGACTTCCTTCGATGAGCAAGCAGCGGTCAATGCGAGGATGGCGATCAGCAGCAGGTGTTTCACTTGCATGGCGGCTTGCGTCCCTATGACGGCCGCTGTCTTGGGCGGGGCCGTCCTGTTATGATGAGCGCCCCGTTGAAAAGCCTCGGGGCAAAAGACGCCGTATTTAACCACAAGCGCGCAGCCGAAACCAAAGGCTGTGCCGACGCCTAGTCTGAGCATGTCCGATAAAATTGAACTTCGCGCAGAGGTGCCGTCCGAATTGGGCGGCCAACGCCTCGATCAAGTCGCCGCACAATTATTCGCTGAGCACTCGCGCTCGCGCCTTTCCGCCTGGATCAAAGACGGCCGCCTGACTGTGGATGGGGCGGTTATCCGCCCGCGAGACATCGTTCATGGTGGCGCCATTCTTGAACTCACTGCCGAGCAGGAAGCTCAGGGCGAATGGGTCGCTCAAGACATAGCCCTGGACATCGTCTATGAAGACGACGACATCCTGGTGATCAACAAGCCTGCGGGCCTGGTGGTGCATCCGGCTGCCGGTCACGCCGACGGCACCTTGCTCAACGCCCTGCTGCACCACGTGCCGGACATCATCAATGTGCCCCGCGCCGGTATCGTGCATCGCCTGGACAAGGACACCACCGGTCTGATGGTGGTGGCCAAGACCATTCAGGCGCAGACGCAGCTGGTTACACAGTTGCAGAGCCGCAGCGTCAGCCGCATCTATGAATGCATCGTGATCGGTGTGGTAACGGCTGGCGGCAAGATCAACGCGCCAATCGGTCGCCACGGCCAGCAGCGCCAGCGCATGGCGGTAATGGAGGGGGGCAAGCAGGCCGTCAGCCACTACCGCGTGCTTGAGCGTTTCCGCTCCCACACTCACGTGCGGGTGAAGCTGGAGACCGGTCGTACGCACCAGATTCGCGTACACATGGCCCACATCAACTTCCCGTTGGTCGGAGATCCTGCCTACGGCGGTCGTTTCCGGATTCCGCCGGCAGCCAACCCGACCATGGTCGAGTCGCTGAAAAACTTCCCGCGTCAGGCACTGCATGCACGGTTCCTGGAGCTGGATCACCCGACGACCGGTGAACGCATGAGTTGGGAGTCGCCGCTGCCGGAAGATTTCGTCTGGTTGCTGACCCTGCTCAAGCAAGACCGCGAGGCGTTCATCGGATGAGTGACTGGCTGATTCCTGACTGGCCCGCGCCGGCCGGGGTCAAAGCCTGTGTGACCACCCGTGCGGGCGGCGTCAGTCTGGCGCCGTTCGACAGCCTCAACCTCGGCGATCACGTCGGCGACAGCCCTGAGGCCGTCGCCGAAAATCGCCGTCGTCTTACCGATCATTTCTCTATTCAACCGGCCTGGCTGCAGCAGGTCCACGGCATTGTCGTGGCCCATGCCGATCCGGGCCGGGTGGACACGGCTGACGCCAGCTGGACCTCAACGCCGGGCGTCGCCTGCGCGGCGATGACCGCCGATTGCCTGCCTGCGCTGTTTTGCGATCGTGCCGGTACCCGCGTTGCTGCAGCCCATGCCGGTTGGCGCGGGTTGGCGGCTGGCGTGCTGGAAGCCACCCTCGACAGTCTGGCGGTGCCACCTGCCGAAGTATTGGTCTGGCTCGGTCCAGCCATTGGCCCGCAAGCCTTTGAAGTCGGCCCGGAAGTGCGCGAAACCTTCGTGCAGCAATTGCCGCAGGCGGCTGAAGCCTTCGTGCCGAGTCAAAACCCCGGCAAGTTCATGGCCGACATCTATAGGCTTGCGCGTCTGCGCCTGGCTGCTCGCGGCGTCACCGCTGTCTACGGTGGCGGTTTCTGTACCGTGACCGACCCGCGTTTCTATTCTTACCGCCGGGCCCCTCGCACCGGTCGGTTCGCCTCCTTGATCTGGCTCGCCCGCTAAGCTTCTCTGATCTGCATCAATGTATTGATGCTTGAAACTCCCAGAATCGACCGCATCTATAACGGTATCTGGCAGGTTTCTTCATTCAGGATGTTTTATAGGTCCGGCCTGCTCAAAAGGAAGGTGACCCATGCGTATAGACCGTTTAACCAGCAAATTGCAGTTGGCGTTGTCCGATGCCCAATCCCTGGCCGTCGGCCTCGATCATCCGGCCATCGAGCCGGCGCACTTGATGCAGGCC
>NZ_RCNW01000025.1:0-17168 GCF_004307605.1 Pseudomonas sp. Sample_24 | reverse complement strand
GGAGGAATTGCAAAGTGCCCTGGATGTTCTGCAACACCGCGGTTTTCCCTGCCTGTGTGAAGGCGTCCGCTTTACTCATAACCATTACCGCAGTCTTTTTTGGAGTTGTTGTTGTCGGATGACTCACCCATGGTCGACCCCTGCGAGCGGGGTGCCCATTGGACGTAAGTCTAGGTAGGACGTAAACGTGAGGCAGCGTCTGAAAAACCCTACCTAAATGTGAGAAAAACCTTACCTAACCCCTATTGGAAAATATTCCGACGAAGTGCACATTGAAGGTCTGCTTAGCGATGTCTCACCACTGTGCTAGGGAAATGAATTGAACATGTAGAGAACGCCATGTCCGACCACGATATTTTGAGTGACGCCGAGCGTGAAGCGCTGAGTGCAGTCATGCAGGAACCTGACTTGCCGCCGCAACGGGTGTTGATCGTCGATGACGATAAAGATGCCCGGGAGCTGCTGTCAGAGATCCTCGGGTTGGACGGGATTCGTTGCCTGACCGCGGCGAGCGGCGAAACAGCATTGAAAATGCTGGAAGAGAAACCCGCGATTGGTTTGATCATCACCGATTTGCGGATGGGCAATGTCGATGGCCTCGATCTGATCCGCCAGGTCCGTGAATCGGTACGGGCGGCGATGCCGATCATCATTGTGTCCGGTGATGCCGACGTGAAAGACGCCATCGCCGCCATGCATTTGAGCGTGGTGGATTTTTTGCTCAAGCCCATCGATACCGGCAAATTGCTGGGGCTGGTCAAGCATGAGTTGGGGATGGAGCCCTGACCGATGATGGGTTTGGCTTGTTTGATCGTCTTCGCGGGCAAGCCGCGCTTCGTGCAAGACCTGTAGGAGCGAGGCTTGCCCGCTAAGGCAGCGCCCGTGATGCCCAAAAAAAACCCTGATCGAAAGATCAGGGCTTTTTCATGTCCGGCGTAAACGTTCGTTATAGGCCGTTGGCAGCCTTGAACTCGCGACGACGACGGTGCAGGACCGGCTCGGTGTAGCCGTTCGGCTGTTTGGTGCCTTCGATCACCAGTTCGACCGCCGCCTGGAAGGCGATGTTGCTGTCGAAGTTCGGTGCCAGCGGACGATACAGCGGGTCGTTGGCGTTCTGACGGTCAACCACCGGCGCCATGCGCTTGAGGCTTTCCATCACTTGCTCTTCGGTGACGATGCCGTGACGCAGCCAGTTGGCGATGTGCTGGCTCGAAATACGCAGCGTGGCACGGTCTTCCATCAGGCCGACATCGTTGATGTCCGGCACTTTCGAACAGCCAACGCCCTGGTCGATCCAGCGCACGACGTAACCGAGAATGCCCTGGCTGTTGTTGTCCAGTTCGTTCTTGATTTGCTCGGCGGTCCACTGCGGATTCACTGCCAGCGGGATGGTCAGGATGTCGTCCACCGACGCGTGAGCACGCTTGGCCAGTTCGGCCTGACGGGCGAACACGTCAACCTTGTGGTAGTGCAGCGCGTGCAGGGCAGCGGCAGTTGGCGACGGGACCCAGGCCGTGTTGGCGCCGGCCAGTGGGTGAGCGATTTTCTGTTCGAGCATCGCTGCCATCAGGTCAGGCATTGCCCACATGCCTTTACCGATCTGTGCGCGACCCTGCAGGCCGGTGCTCAAACCGATATCGACGTTGGAGTTCTCGTAGGCACCGATCCATTTTTCCGCCTTCATGTCGGCCTTGCGCACCATCGGGCCGGCTTCCATGGAGGTGTGGATTTCGTCGCCCGTGCGGTCGAGGAAACCGGTGTTGATGAACACCACGCGCTCGCTGGCAGCCTTGATGCAAGCCTTGAGGTTGACCGTGGTACGGCGTTCCTCGTCCATGATCCCGACCTTGAGGGTATTGCGCGCCAGGCCCAGCACGTCTTCGATGCGGCCGAACAGTTCGTTGGTGAACGCCGCTTCTTCAGGGCCGTGCATCTTCGGCTTCACAATGTAGATGGAGCCGGTGCGGGTGTTCTTGCGCGTGGTGTTGCCGTTCAGGTTGTGCATCGCTGCCAGGCAGGTCACCAGGCCATCGAGAATACCTTCCGGCACTTCATTGCCATCTTTGTCGAGGATCGCATCGATGGTCATCAGGTGACCCACGTTGCGCACGAACAACAACGAGCGACCGTGCAGGTTCACCGCGTTACCGTCGACACCGGTGTAGGTGCGGTCGGGGTTCATGGTGCGGGTAAACGTCTTGCCACCCTTGGCGACTTCTTCCGACAGGTCGCCTTTCATCAAGCCGAGCCAGTTGCGGTAGATCACCACTTTGTCATCGGCATCAACGGCGGCAACCGAGTCTTCGCAGTCCATGATGGTGGTCAGCGCGGCTTCCATCAGGATGTCTTTGACGCCGGCGGCATCGGTCTGGCCAACCGGAGTGCTGGCGTCGACCTGGATTTCGAAATGCAGGCCGTTGTTTTTCAGCAGGATCGCGGTCGGTGCCGAAGCATCGCCCTGGAAACCGATCAGTTGCGCATCGTTGCGCAGGCCGCTGTTGCTGCCGCCCTTTAGCGCGACGACCAGTTTGCCGTCGACGATTTTATAGGCGGTGGAATCGACGTGGGAACCGGCTGCCAGTGGCGCCGCTTCGTCGAGGAAGGCGCGGGCGAAGGCGATGACCTTGTCGCCACGAACCTTGTTGTAGCCTTTGCCTTTTTCCGCACCGTCAGCTTCGCTGATGGCGTCGGTGCCGTAGAGCGCGTCGTACAGCGAACCCCAGCGGGCGTTCGAAGCATTGAGAGCGAAGCGGGCGTTCATCACCGGGACCACGAGTTGTGGACCGGCCATGCGGGCGATTTCTTCATCGACGTTTTGCGTCGTTGCCTGGAAATCGGCCGCTTCTGGCAGCAGATAACCGATGTCTTGCAGGAAGGCTTTGTAGGCCACGGCGTCGTGCGCCTGACCGGCGCGTTCCTGGTGCCAGGCGTCGATACGCGCCTGGAAATCATCGCGTTTGGCGAGTAGGGCTTTGTTCTTCGGTGCCAGGTCATGAATGACCTTGTCTGCACCGGCCCAGAACTTATCGGCGGTGAGGCCGGTACCGGGAATGGCTTCGTTGTTCACGAAGTCGAACAGGACTTTGGCGACCTGCAGGCCACCGACTTGAACGTGTTCAGTCATTGCTTGCCTCACTCTGCTCAGCTATTTCGCTTTTCAGCTCTTCAATTTAACAATGAAGCCTCTGGCCATTTAAACCACAAACCCTGCGACCAGTACATGCCATTTCTGACGGCTGGGTGGTGACCGATCAACGGCTTGAGGGCCTTGCTGACGGGGCTTTCAGGGATGTGGCTGCGGCTGTGGCAGACATCGATCCAACGTTATGTAGTGCGCGCTGCGGCATACTACATGATCAATTGCGCTTGTGAAAATTAGACTAATTACGTCGTTCTGCGACCCCATGACGCATTGCAGTCACGTCGGGGATCGGGATGTTCTCAAAAAACCATGAGATTGTTCCAGTTAAATATAAAAAGTTGTACACATAATCTTTGGTTTGCGGCTATGGAGCTATGTTTCCCGTGGCGAGGGAGCTTGCTCCCGCTGGCTTGCGAAGCAAGCCCAAACGTATTTACGACTGCTTCGCAGTCGAGCGGGAGCAAGCTCCCTCGCCACAGCCAAGCCGATTCCAGCCCCTTGCCTATACTTGGTTTTCTATAACAAGAGTCATGACCAGAGGGCTGCGCCATGGACCACCTCGTACTCACCGTTTTTGCACCGGACAAGCCAGGGCAGGTCGAGCGCATTGCCCAATGCATTGCCGAGCAGGGCGGCAACTGGCTGGAAAGCCGCATGTCGCGCATGGCCGGGCAATTCGCCGGGATTCTTCGGGTGGGCGTGCCGGCAGAAGCCTACGACGCATTAGTCGATGCCCTACAGGCATTGTCCGCTCAGGGCATTCGCGTGTTGATCGCCGAAAGCGGCATCGAACAGTCCTGCACCTGGAAGCCGATTGCCATGGAATTGGTGGGCAATGATCGCCCCGGTATCGTGCGAGACATCACCCGGTTGTTGAGCGAGCAGGGGGTGAACCTGGAAAGGTTGGTGACGGAAGTGCGTCCAGCGCCGATGAGCAGCGAGCCGTTGTTCCACGCCGAGGCGATTCTGGCGGTGCCATTGACCCTTTCTCTGGACGTGCTGCAATCACGCCTGGAAACCCTGGCGGATGATCTGATGGTGGAACTGGTGCTGCGCAGTGAACCGTGACCCGGTTATCCAAGTTTAACGTGCACCTGCCTGTGGATAACCTGTAGAGACAGCCCGCCAGGCCACGCCGGCCGGGGCTTTTCAGGATCTGATCAAAAAACCAGCAGTTTCAGTGACTTGCGCACAAACGGCGGGGATCACGCTGTGGATAACCTTGGGAAGGAACGATGCAGGCCACGGAATACGTGGCCTGTGGAGGTTTGTACGTTTTTTGATCAGGCGCGGCGACGCAAACTGAGCCACGCATCGACGCTGTAAACGGCCAGGCCTGCCCAGATAAACATGAAGGCCACCAAGGTGCTGGACGACAAGTGTTCGTCAAACAGCAGTACCGCCTGCAACAACACCAACGTCGGCGCCAGGTACTGGAGGAAGCCCAGTGTGGTGTAGGGCAAATGCCGCGCGGCGGCGTTGAAACACACCAGCGGTACCAGCGTCACCGGACCTGCCGCCACCAACCACCAGGCCTCGGAGGTCGTCCAGAATTCGGCCTGAGCACTGCTGGCGGTCGGATTGAGCAACAACCAGGCAATGGCGATCGGCACCAGCATCCAGGTTTCCACCACCAGCCCGGGCAGGGCCTTCACGGGTGCCTGCTTGCGAATCAGCCCGTAGAAACCGAAGGTCAGAGCCAACACCAGCGACACCCACGGCAGACTGCCGACTTGCCATACCTGTTGCGCTACGCCCACGGCCGCCAGCCCCACCGCAATCCATTGCATGCGGCGCAGCCGCTCGCCGAGGATCAGCATGCCCAGCAGCACGTTCACCAGCGGATTGATGTAGTAACCAAGGCTGGCTTCGAGCATGCGCCCGTTATTCACCGACCAGACATAGGTCAGCCAGTTGGCCGCGATCAATGTGCCGCTCAAGGCGAGGATCGCCAGTCGCTTCGGATTATCACGCAGCTCACGCCACCAGCCCGGGTGCTTCCAGACCATCAGCAGCAAGGCACCAAACAGCGCCGACCAGAGCACGCGGTGGATGATGATCTCCACGGCGGGAACGCTGGCGATGGCTTTGAAGTAAAGCGGGAAAAGTCCCCAGATGATGTAGGCACTCAGGCCCAAAATGTACCCGCGACGCGGGTTGGCGGCTTGCATGCAGAGTCCTTGCTTAGGCAGCTAACAAAGAAGGGATTGTATAGATGTGTAGAGGATTGTGTAGCGAGGCTTGCCCGCGAAGAACGCTAACGTGGTATGCCTGATGTACCGCGTTTTCGTTCTTCGCGGGCAAGCCTCGCTCCTACAGGGGTTAGAACAACTTCAGGGGTTCTTCGTTGAGCGCCGCCAACTGCTCACGCAACGCCAACACCTGATCGCCCCAATAGCGTTCGCTGCCGAACCACGGAAAACTGCGCGGAAAGGCCGGGTCGTCCCAGCGGCGGGCAAGCCAGGCGCTGTAGTGCATCAGGCGCAGGGCACGCAAGGGTTCGATCAGCGCCAGCTCCCGCGGGTCGAAGTCGTGGAATTCGTTGTAGCCGTCCATCAATTCCGACAGTTGCCCCAGGCAATCCTGCCGATCACCCGCCAGCATCATCCAGATGTCCTGGACCGCCGGACCCATGCGACAGTCGTCGAGATCGACGATATGGAACATTTCGTCGCGGCACATCATGTTGCCGGGGTGACAGTCGCCGTGCATGCGGATGTTCTGGTGCGGTGTGTTGCTGTAGGCATCTTCCACACGCTTGAGCAGATCGCGGGCGACGGACTCGTAGGCCGGGAGCAAACTGCGCGGGATGAAATTGCCTTCGAGCAAGGTTGCCAGTGAGTCATGGCCGAAGTTCTTGACTGCCAGGGCTTCGCGATGCTCGAACGGCTTGGTCGAACCCACTGCATGCAAGCGCCCGAGCAGTTGCCCCAGGCGATACAACTGATCGAGGTTGCCCGGCTCCGGCGCACGACCACCGCGGCGAGGGAACAGGGTGAAGCGAAAGCCTTTGTGTTCGTGCAGCGTTTCACCGTTGTGGATCAGCGGCGCAACCACGGGTACATCAACCCCGGCAAGTTCGAAGGTGAACTGGTGTTCCTCCAGAATCGCTTCGTTGCTCCAGCGCTGCGGACGATAGAACTTGGCGATCAGCGGCTCGCAGTCTTCGATGCCGACTTGATAGACACGATTCTCGTAGCTGTTGAGCGCCAGGATGCGCGCGTCGCTGAGGAAGCCGATGCTCTCGACGGCATCGAGCACGAGGTCTGGGGTGAGGGTTTCAAACGGGTGGGCCATGCTGACTCCTGCGCGCAGCAGGCTGCTGCGTCCGGCCAGGCATGGTAGCGCAGACGGGGCTGCAAGGGGGATCGTTCCCACGCTCTGCGTGGGAATGCAGCCAGGGACGCTCTGCGTCCCAAAAGCCGAACGCGGAGCGTCCGTTGAGCCATTCCCACGCAGAGTGTAGGAACGATCAGTGGCGGACGATCCAAATCAGGCGCCGACAATCCCGCCATCTTCCCGGCTGATCGCTATCACCGAAGACCGCGGCTTGCCATTGGGCAAATGCTCGGGGAAGGTTGAACCGCCGTTTTCACCCGGATGCTGGATTCCGACAAACAGGGTTTTTTGATCGGGTGAGAAACTGATCCCCGTCACTTCACAGCCAATCGGTCCGACCATGAAACGACGAATTTCCCCGCTCACCGGATCGGCGCAGAGCATCTGGTTGTTGCCCATGCCGGCGAAATCTCCGGCGTTGCTGGCATCGCCATCGGTTTGAATCCACAACCGCCCGGCATCATCGAACGCCAGACCGTCGGGGCTGTTGAACATGTTCTGCTGGGTGATGTTCGACGAGCCACCCTTTGGTGTTCCCGCGTGTACTTGCGGGTTGCCGGCCACCACAAAAAGATCCCAGGCAAAGGTTTTCGAACCGTGATCATCACGATCGGTGCGCCAGCGCAGAATTTGCCCGTAGACGTTTTTCTCCCGCGGGTTTGGTCCGCCCACCGGTTGCCCGTCTTCACCGCGTTTGGCGTTGTTGGTCAGCGTGCAGTAGACCTGGCCATCCTTGGGACTGACCACGATCCATTCCGGGCGGTCCATGCGCGTGGCTTTCACGACGCTTGCCGCCAGACGCACATTGATCAACACCTCGGCTTGATCGGCAAAACCACTGTCGGCATCGATGCCGTTCTTGCCGTGGGTCAACTCGATCCATTCACCCTGGCCTTTGGGATGATCGGCATTGCCGTCACCGGCGTCGAACCGTGCCACGTACAAGGTGCCGTGATCGAGCAGGTCGCGGTTGGCCTTGGGATTCTGGAGGTTGATTTTGTCGCGGCTGACGAATTTGTAGATGAATTCGCCGCGCTCATCGTCGCCCATGTAAACCACCGCATGCCCGTCACGGGTTTGTGTGAGGGCGGCGTTTTCGTGTTTGAAGCGCCCCAGCGCGGTGCGCTTGACCGGGGTCGATTGCGGGTCGAACGGATCAATCTCGACCACCCAGCCATGTCGGTTGAGTTCGTTGGGATTTTTCGCCAGGTCGAAACGCGAATCGTGTTGATGCCAGTTGATCTCTTTGCTGGAGACCACCGCGCCATAGCGTTTCTGCGCGGCGTCGAATTTCTGTTCGGCATTGGTGCTGCCGAAGCAATCGGTGAAGTTCTCTTCGCAGGTCAGGTAAGTGCCCCACGGTGTCTGGCCGTTGGCGCAATTCTGGAACGTTCCGAGGACGGTTTTACCCTGCGGATCGGCACTGGTTTTCAGCAAGTCATGTCCGGCGGCAGGGCCGCTCAGCCTGATCGGTGAATTGCCATGGATGCGTCGGTTGTAACGCGAATCCTGAACGAATTGCCAGTGGCCGTCCTTGCGTTGCACTTCAATCACCGACACGCCTTCGCAAGCCAGGGCTTTGCGCACGTCTTGCGCCGATTGCGGCATGCCGCCCTGGGGGTAAAGGTAGCGATAGTTGGTGTATTCGTTGTTGATCGCCATCAGCGCGCGATGCTCGTCCCCGGGAAAGGCGAACAGGCTCATGCCGTCGTTGTTGTCGCCGAACTGGACTTCCTGCTGCTCGGCGCTGCCATTGCCGCTCGGATCGAATGCCGGACCGTTTTTGTGCAGGGGCTGGCCCCAACTGATCAACACCGAAGATTTGTAGCCTGGCGGCAGGCTGATGCTGTCGGCGGTGGCGGCGGGAATGCTCTCGAACCCCAGCAGCTTGCTGTTGCCGGCGCTGACACTGGCGGCCAGCACGCTGCGGCTCAACAAGTTACCACCGAGGAACATGGCGGCGCCGCACAAGGCACCCGCGCTGATGAATCCGCGACGGCTGAGGCCGACCATTTGTTCGAGGTCGGTGGGTTGGTTGTCTTCTAATAGGCTCACATCAGGCTCCCTGCGGTTTTTGCAGTCACCTTAGTGATCAGTGATGAAGGTTTTGTTGCAGCGCGTTTACAAAGGAGTGCCCAGCAGAACCCGGGACGGTGAAAACTCGACGCGCACGGGCTTGCCGCTGCCAAGTCCCTGGGACTGCAAATGCCCGGGTTCGGCCAAGGCACACAGGGTCAAGCCGTTGGGCAGGGAGATACGTACTTCGCTGGGGCCGTCGTCTGCATCCAGGATCTTGTCGATAATGCCGTTCAAGCAATTGTTGCCTGGCGTTTCGCCAGAGTCGATCGCCATCAGATCAAGCCAACCGGCCTTGATCAACGCGACGACTTCGGTACCGATTTGCAGCTCCAGTCGTTCGGTACTGTCGTGGGTGATTTGTGCTTCGATGACCAGGTGTTCAGCCATTGCCAGGCGAATCAGGTCGTTTCGCCCCTGAGGCTCGATTGCGGCGACCGTACCATGCAGTTGGTTGCGCGCACTGGTGCGCAACATCAGGCGACCGAGCAGGTCCAGGTCGCTGGCGTCTTCAGCGGCTTCCAGCACCTGAGCCTGTAACGCCTGCAATTTCTGATACAGGCGCAATACCCGCTCGCCCTCGCTGGACAGTTTGGCGCCGCCACCGCCCTTGCCACCGACACTGCGCTCCACCAACGGTTTTTGCGCGAGGTTGTTCAGCTCATCGATGGCATCCCAGGCTGCCTTGTAGCTCAGCCCCGCGCTTTTTGCGGCACGGGTGATCGAACCCTGTTCAGCGATGTGTTGCAGCAGGGCGATGCGCTGCGGACGGCGGACAATGTGCTGGGACAACAAACTGGGCAAGGACATGGCAGACGCTTTGGGTTGTGACGATGGAAAGGACGTTGGCTGCTAAGGACGTACGAGTCAAGTCAAGGAGCGTCCCCCGGTTTGGGCGTGCGGGCCAGGCAATAGACATCGACCCGTGCGGCACCGGCGTCCATCAGCAGACGAGCCAATGCTTGCGCAGTGGCGCCGGTTGTCAGCACATCGTCCACCAGCGCTAGGTGACGACCCTTCACCGACCCGCCGGGCGTCAGAACGAAAGCGTGGCGCAAGTTCATCTTGCGCGCCACCGCGTTCAAATTCTGTTGGGCACTGGTGTCTTGAGGCCTTGATAGCAGCTGCTCATCGGAAGGCAAGCCGAGGTGAACGCTCAACCAGCGAGCCAGCATTGCCGCCTGATTGAACCCGCGTTGGCGCAAGCGTTTGGGCGCCAGTGGCACCGGAACCAATGCATCGGGAACCGGCAGATCATCGGCGAAACGATGTTGCAGCGCCTGGGTGAGCAGTTCGGCGAGCAAGTGGCCAAACGGCCACTTGGCGCTGTGCTTGAAACGGGTAATCAGGCTGTCTACTGGAAAACTGTAGGTCCAGGGAGCAATGACCTTTTCGAAGGCCGGTGGCTGTTTCAGGCATTGGCCGCACGTCAGGCCGGCCGCGGGCAACGGCAGTGCGCAACTCAGGCAGTGATCGCCGAGCCAAGGTAACTCGGTTTCGCAGGCCATGCAGATGGGCGCGGCCCCATCGGCCAATTCATCACACAACAAACAAATTTGTTTATTTTTTAACCAGATGTAAACCTGTCTTTCGTAGCGTGGTTGACAGCGCATTGCTCTTCCTTAAATATGCCGAACATCCGTGTTACGCCTGTGGGTATTCCGTCCCCAGTCGCTTGCCCAGCATAAAACAAAGGAAACGCCCATGAGCGCCAGCACCACTGCAACCCTGCGTCATGACTGGACTTTGGCCGAAGTCAAAGCACTCTTCGTTCAACCCTTCAATGACCTGCTGTTCCAGGCGCAGACGGTGCACCGCGCGCATTTCGACGCCAATCGCGTCCAGGTGTCGACCCTGTTGTCGATCAAGACCGGTGCCTGCCCAGAAGATTGCAAATATTGTCCACAGTCTGGTCACTACAACACCGGCCTGGAAAAAGAAAAACTGATGGAAGTGCAGAAGGTCCTCGAAGAGGCCGCCCGCGCCAAAGCCATCGGCTCGACCCGCTTCTGCATGGGCGCCGCGTGGAAACATCCATCGGCCAAAGACATGCCTTACGTATTGAAAATGGTGGAAGGCGTGAAAGCGCTGGGTCTGGAAACCTGCATGACCCTGGGTCGCCTCGATCAGGAGCAGACCGAAGCGCTGGCCAAGGCCGGTCTGGATTACTACAACCACAACCTCGATACATCCCCCGAGTTCTACGGCAGCATCATCACCACCCGCACCTACAGCGAGCGCCTGCAAACCCTGGCCTACGTGCGTGATTCAGGGATGAAGATCTGCTCGGGCGGCATCCTCGGCATGGGCGAGTCCCTCGATGATCGCGCCAACCTGCTGATCCAGTTGGCCAACCTGCCGGAGCATCCGGAATCGGTGCCGATCAACATGCTGGTGAAAGTCGCCGGTACACCACTGGAAAACGCCGAGGACATCGACCCGTTCGACTTCATCCGTATGCTCGCGGTTGCGCGGATCCTGATGCCGCAATCCCACGTGCGCCTGTCCGCCGGCCGCGAAGCGATGAACGAGCAGATGCAGGCCCTGGCGTTCTTCGCCGGCGCCAACTCGATTTTCTACGGTGAAAAACTGCTGACCACCGCCAACCCGCAGGCCGACAAAGACATGCAGCTGTTCTCGCGTCTGGGCATCCTGCCGGAAGCCCGCGAAGAGCACGCTGACGAAGTGCATCAGGCGGCGATCGAACAGGCATTGGTGGAGCAGAAGAGCAGCGAGCAGTTCTATAACGCGGCGGTTTAAGCGCTTCGCAATTTTGATTGGCTGGAATGCTGAACCCTGTGGGAGCGGGCTTGCCCGCGATCGCGCAGTCACATTCAAAAAGGATGTCGACTGGAAGATCGCTATCGCGGGCAAGCCCGCTCCCACAGGGTCTGTGTTCACCCTAATATTGGTGCTTTGATTGTCCGAGGCCTGCATGTCTTTCGATCTCGCCGCACGCCTGGCTGCCCGTCGTGCCGAAAACCTCTATCGCCAGCGTCCGCTGCTCGAAAGCCCGCAAGGCCCGCAAGTGGTGGTCGATGGCCAGCCGCTGCTGGCGTTCTGTAACAACGATTACCTGGGCCTGGCCAATCACCCGCAAGTGATCGAAGCCTGGCGCGACGGCGCCTTGAAATGGGGCGTCGGCGGCGGAGCATCGCACCTGGTCATCGGCCACAGTGGCCCGCATCACGCGCTGGAAGAAGCACTCGCCGATCTGACCGGTCGCCCACGCGCATTGCTGTTCACCACCGGTTACATGGCCAACCTTGGCGCGGTGACCGCGCTGGTGGGGCAGGGGGACACGGTGCTGGAAGACCGACTCAACCATGCTTCATTACTGGACGCGGGACTGTTGTCGGGCGCACGGTTCAGCCGTTACCTGCATAACGATGCCGCGAGCCTGGCTACTCGGCTTGAGAAAGCCAGCGGCAATACCCTGGTGGTCACCGATGGCGTGTTCAGCATGGACGGCGACATCGCCGACCTGCCGGCGCTGGCCCGGCAAGCCAAGGCCAAGGGCGCATGGTTGATGGTCGATGATGCGCATGGTTTCGGTCCGCTAGGCGCCAATGGCGGCGGCGTCGTCGAGCATTTCGGCCTGAGTATGGAAGAAGTGCCGGTACTGGTCGGCACCCTCGGCAAGGCATTCGGCACGGCGGGGGCATTTGTCGCCGGCAGTGAAGAGCTGATCGAAAGCCTGATTCAGTTTGCCCGCCCCTACATTTACACCACCAGCCAGCCGCCCGCACTGGCCTGCGCCACACTCAAAAGTCTTGAACTGTTGCGCAGCGAACATTGGCGCCGTGAGCATCTGCAAGCGCTGATCCGCCAGTTCCGTCAAGGCGCCGAGCAGATTGGCCTGCAGCTGATGGACAGTTTCACACCGATCCAGCCGATCATGATCGGCGACGCCGCCAGGGCGGTGCGTTTGTCGCAGATGTTGCGCGAGCGCGGGCTGATGGTGACCGCCATTCGTCCACCGACCGTGCCCGCCGGCAGCGCCCGTTTGCGTGTGACCCTGAGCGCCGCCCATAGCGAGTCGCAAGTGCAGCTATTGTTACAAGGACTGGCCGATTGTTTCGAACAACTGGGACCGGAGCCAAGCCATGCGTGATCGACTGATTCTGCTGCCTGGCTGGGGCCTTGGCGTTTCGCCGCTGGAGCCGCTGGCGGCCGCCTTGCAAGGCCTGGATGAACATCTGCGGGTGGAAATCGAGCCACTGCCGGAGCTGGTATCCAGCGACCTTGAAGAATGGCTCGATGAACTCGATTCGATGTTGCCCCAGGATGCCTGGCTTGGCGGCTGGTCCCTGGGAGGCATGCTCGCCTCCGAATTGGCGGCGCGTCGTGGTGATCGTTGTTGTGGTCTGCTGACGCTGGCGAGTAACCCTTGTTTTGTCGCCCATGACCAGTGGCCGAGCGCGATGCCCGGTGAAACCTTCGATGCGTTTCTGGCAGGTTGCAGGGCGGACCCGCGCACGACATTGAAACGCTTTTCGCTGCTTTGCGCCCAAGGTGCCGAAGACCCGCGCGGTTTGTCGCGGCTGCTGCTCGGCGGCGCGCCACATACGGCGGCCTCGGTGTTGCTGAGCGGTCTGGAAGTGCTTGCGCAGCTCGATACCCGCCACGCCTTGCAGGCCTTTCGCGGCCCGCAGCTGCATCTGTTTGCTGGCCTTGATGGTCTGGTTCCCGCTGAGGCGGCAGGCGAGTTGTTCGCGTTAACCCCGGATATCGAAATCGGTCTGATTGAACAGGCCGGCCACGCGTTTCTTCTGGAAGACCCCCACGGTGTGGCGGGGGCGATCCAGGCCTTTTTGCATGAGTCCGGCGATGACTGATTTATCCCTTCCCAACCTGCCCGGCGGCTTGCCCGACAAACGCCAGGTTGCGGCTTCTTTTTCCCGCGCCGCAGCGAGCTACGACAGCGTGGCCGAGTTGCAGCGAGATGTCGGCAATCAATTGCTGGGCCGGTTACCGGCGTCGTTCACTGCGCAGCGATGGCTGGACCTTGGCTGTGGCACCGGGCATTTCAGTCGTGCATTGGGCGAACGCTTCCCGCTCGGTCACGGGGTGGCGCTGGACATCGCCGAGGGCATGCTCAATCACGCCCGGCCCTTGGGCGGTGCTGCGCATTTCATCGCGGGCGACGCCGAGTGCCTGCCATTGCGCGATGCCACTTGCGATCTGATCTTTTCCAGCCTGGCCGTGCAGTGGTGTGCGGACTTCACCTCGGTACTCAGCGAGGCTTACCGCGTACTGAAGCCGGGCGGTGTTTTCGCATTTGCTAGTCTGTGCGTGGGTACGTTGTACGAGTTACGCGACAGCTGGCGTCAGGTCGATGGCATGGTGCATGTCAACCGCTTCCGCGAATTCGCTGTTTATCAACAGCTGTGTGCGGCCAGCGGCTTGCAGCCGCTCACGCTGGAAACCCGAGCGCATGTATTGCATTACCCGGACGTGCGCAGCCTGACCCATGAACTCAAGGCCCTGGGCGCGCACAACCTCAATCCCGGGCGCCCTGGCGGTTTGACGGGACGGGCGCGGATACTGGGGCTGGTCGAGGCTTATGAGCAGTTTCGTCAGGCCGAGGGCCTGCCGGCGACTTATCAAGTGGTGTACGCCGTTTTGGAGAAACCCTTATGAGCGCAGCCTATTTCATCACCGGTACCGACACCGATGTCGGCAAAACCACGGTGGCCGCAGGTCTGTTGCATGCCGCTCGAACTGCCGGCCTGAGCACCGCAGCCGGTAAACCGGTGGCCTCCGGTTGCACCGTGACGCCCAAGGGGCTGCGTAACGCCGATGCGCTGGCATTGTTGGCGGAATGTTCGCTGCCGTTGACTTATCCCCAGGTCAATCCGGTGGCGCTTGAACCGGCCATTGCCCCGCATTTGGCCGCCCGCGAGGCGGGCATCGCGCTGACCGTGCAATCGCTGGTGACGCCGATGCGGCAGATCCTCGATATGCAGGCCGATTTCACCTTGATCGAAGGCGCTGGCGGCTGGCGCGTGCCATTGGCGGATCAGGACAACCTGTCGGATCTGGCGATGGCATTGGGTCTGCCCGTGATCCTGGTGGTCGGCGTGCGCCTGGGCTGCATCAACCATGCGTTGCTCACAGCGGAAGCGATTGCCCGCGACGGTTTGCAACTGGCGGGCTGGGTGGCCAACATCATCGACCCGAAGACTTCGCGCCTGGAGGAAAACCTCGCGACCCTGGCCGAGCGCATACCGGCGCCTTGCCTGGGACGGGTGCCCAAGCTCAAGCTGGTGACGGCCGAAGCCGTGGCGGAACATCTCCAACTGGACCTGCTGGACTAGAATTTGCCTATGACAAGGCACAGTGCCATTAGGGTTTTTGTCGGGCGTTTTCTGCGCAGGTCTGCTTCAATGTGTGTTGGTAATCCTTTGCAAGGACGAGTTCTCCCATGGAAATCTCAGGTAACAGCGCTTTTTATGCCGGTCTGAGCACTATTCAGACAGGGCAGAACCGTGTCGATCAAGCCGCGGGCCAGATCGCCAACAACACCATCGAACGTGCGGTCACCAGCCAGTCCTCGGATGCCCAGGTCGATCGCCTGCGTTCTGTCGACCGCAGTCAGCAATCGGACCTGGCCAGCAACATGGTCGAGATGTCTCAGGGCAAATTTCAGGTTGAACTGGGCGCCAAGGTCGCCAAGGCATCCGATGAAGTGCTTGGAACGTTGATCGATACGTTCGCCTGATCTCCTGCTGAATCAGCACTGCCAACGCCGCGATATTTCGCGGCGTTTTTCTGCGTAAGTCCTTCTCCCTAAACTAATCTTTCCTTCACTGCGTGCTGCTGTAGCGGCGGCGCTGCGCAGCCTGTATGCCGGCTATTTCCTTAAGGGATGACGAACGGCAAAAGATCGACGCTTGACAAGATTTAGGCGTAAACGTATGTTTCAAACAACTGTTTGACCGTCACAACAAATCAACACGGTCGTTCATTCCCGGTTACATCAGCAGAGGTTTATCGCTATGCCTGACTACAAGGCCCCCTTGCGTGATATTCGCTTCGTACGTGACGAACTGCTCGGCTACGAAGCGCACTATCAGAGCCTTCCGGCTTGCGCGGACGCAACTCCGGACATGGTTGACGCCATTCTCGAAGAAGGCGCCAAGTTTTGTGAGCAGGTACTGGCTCCGCTGAACCGTGTGGGTGATACCGAAGGCTGCACCTGGAGCGAGTCCGGCGTTAAGACCCCGACTGGCTTCAAAGAGGCCTACAAGCAATTTGTCGAAGGCGGCTGGCCAAGCCTGGCCCATGACGTAGAACACGGCGGCCAGGGCCTGCCGGAATCTCTGGGTCTGGCTGTCAGCGAAATGGTTGGCGAGGCCAACTGGTCGTGGGGCATGTACCCGGGCCTGTCGCACGGTGCGATGAACACCATCTCCGAGCACGGCACCCCAGAGCAGCAAGAGGCCTACCTGACCAAACTGGTTTCCGGCGAGTGGACCGGCACCATGTGCCTGACCGAACCGCACTGCGGCACCGACCTGGGCATGCTGCGCACCAAGGCCGAACCTCAGGCCGACGGTTCCTACAAAGTCTCCGGCACCAAGATCTTCATCTCGGCCGGTGAACACGACATGGCCGACAACATCGTCCACATCGTGCTGGCCCGCCTGCCGGATGCACCGGCTGGCACCAAAGGCATCTCGCTGTTCATCGTGCCGAAATTCCTGCCGAACGCAGACGGCTCGATCGGTGCGCGTAACGCCGTGTCCTGTGGTTCCCTGGAACACAAGATGGGCATCCATGGCAACGCCACTTGCGTGATGAACTTCGACGCGGCCACCGGTTACCTGATCGGCCCGGCGAACAAAGGCCTGAACTGCATGTTCACCTTCATGAACACCGCACGCCTGGGCACTGCGCTTCAAGGTCTGGCACACGCCGAGATCGGCTTCCAGGGCGGTCTGAAATATGCTCGCGACCGTCTGCAAATGCGCTCGCTGACTGGCCCGAAAGCGCCGGACAAAGCCGCTGACCCGATCATCGTCCACCCGGACGTACGCCGCATGCTGTTGACCATGAAGGCGTTCGCCGAAGGCAACCGTGCGATGGTTTACTTCACGGCCAAACAGGTCGACATCGTCAAGTATGGCGTGGACGAAGAAGAGAAGAAGAAAGCCGACGCACTGCTGGCCTTCATGACTCCAATCGCCAAGGCCTTCATGACCGAAGTCGGTTTCGAGTCGGCCAACCACGGCGTGCAGATCTACGGCGGCCACGGTTTCATCGCTGAGTGGGGCATGGAGCAGAACGTTCGCGACAGCCGCATTTCGATGCTGTACGAAGGCACCACCGGTATCCAGGCCCTCGACCTGCTGGGTCGTAAAGTGCTGATGACCCAAGGCGAAGCCCTGAAAGGCTTCACCAAGATCGTCCACAAGTTCTGCCAAACCAACGAAGGCAACGAAGCGGTTCAAGAGTTCGTCGCTCCGCTGGCTGCACTGAACAAGGAATGGGGCGAGCTGACCATGAAGGTCGGTATGGCTGCCATGAAAGATCGCGAAGAAGTCGGCGCGGCCTCCGTGGACTACCTGATGTACTCCGGTTACGCCTGCCTGGCCTACTTCTGGGC
>NZ_RCNW01000416.1:0-2182 GCF_004307605.1 Pseudomonas sp. Sample_24 | reverse complement strand
TGCCGATGTTCATCGGTCACCCGGTGGCGATCCTGATCTGGAACGATTTCGAGCGGTTCCGCAAGGCCAAGGCTCAACTCAAATTCAATGACAAAGCGATTCGTTACGGTGCCAAGGTGCCGTATTACGAAGGCGATCCCTACGGCAGCTTCCGCTATGTGCGCGTGGGCGGGCCGACCTCGGCGGACGAAGACGAATTCGCCAGCCTCAAGGATTCGATCCTGTTTCCGATGCTGAAAAACCGTCGCCCGGTGTGGAATTCCCAGCCGAATCTGCACGGCAACCTGACCGAGCGCGGCTTGTTCTACGCCGAGCGCATGAAGCAGCAGATCGACACCCCGCCGGACAACTGGCTGGTGTTCGACGAGCGCTACAAGACGCCGTCGATCGAACCGGCCGCGATGGAACCGGACAACGGCAACGGCTGGTACGACCCGGCGACCAAGACCCTGCACTTTGTCGTCGCTACCCAATGTCCGCTGGAAACCGCGACCGAGACCGCGAAGATGATCGCGCCGTCGCGTTTCGGCCTGGCCAACCTGAACATGCACCCGGGCTACACCGTTGGTTACGGCTCCAAAGACCACAACATTTTCGTCTACTACGCCGCCCTCGCAGCGTTGTACGGCGCCGGTGTACCGGTACGCCTGGCCAACGACCGCTACGAGCAATTCCAGAGCGGCATCAAGCGCCATCCGTTCGATATCCGCTATCAACTGGCCGTGGACAAGACCGATCACAGCTTCAGGATTTTCCGCGCCGAGATGAGCGTCGACGGCGGTGGACGCGTCAACTACAGCCCATCCGTGGCAGCGGTTGGCGCTACGGCGGCGCAGTCGATTTACTACATGCCGCAGAACGATTTGCAGGTCACGGCCTATCATTCGCGCGCGGTGGAAGCCGGTTCGATGCGTGGCTACGGCACCCTGCAAAGCATGGCGTCCACCGAGATGATGGTCGACGAAATCGCCGATCGCCTCGGTGTCGATGCCATTGAATTGCGGCGCAAGAATGCGCTGCGTTCGGGCATGAAAAACACCCAGGGCGCGATCCCGGCCGGTGCCTTGCGCCTGCATGAAATTCTCGACAAGGCTGCCGTTCACGACACCTGGAAAAATCGTCACGCGATCAAGCAACAACGCGAATCAGCTGACCCGGACAACTGGTACGGCGTTGGTTTCGCCATCTGCCAGAAAGACTTCGGCACCGGTTCGGAAGCGCCGATGGCCAGCATCGAATACACCGTTGACGGTCGTATCACCCTGCGCCACATCGGTATCGAAATCGGCACCGGCATGTCCACTTCCCAGGCAATGGTGGTGGCTGATTTCCTCGGCAACCCGGCACACGAAGTGAAGACTGGCGGAACCGAATGGAAGGAGTTGCAGCTGATCAGTGGCGGCAACCCCTACATCATGAGCCAGGCCGAGCAGGACAACTTCCTGCGCAACCCGCGTTGGGTCGGCAAGGTTGCTTCGGCGTCGTCGGCCACCAACTCGGCATACTACTTCAGCCACGCCACCCGTGAAGCGGCGCGTGTGCTGTTCAACCACGGCTTGTGGCCAGCGGCGCTGGAGATCTGGCGCCAAGGCCCTTACGGCGGCCAGGCCAACCCTTATGTGGTACGCCGTGAAGACGCCCATTGGGTCGACGGCAAGCTCACCGCCAACGGCATGGAACCTTTGCCTTTTGCAGTGCTGGCAAAACGTGCTCACGAGCGCGGTCTGGTCACTGGCGCGACGGTCCATGGTTTCAACCGCTGGAGCTGGGCCGAGGCCGAGTTCAGCATCGATGGCGTGCGCGAGCGTCTGCCGCTCGATGGCCTGGCGGTGAAGTACGGCGACGGTGCGCCGAAAGCAAAGAAAGCGCAGATGAACAGCGCTGGTTTCCATCTGCTGGACCGGCAGAACATCGCCTACCCGGCGACTCAGTTGAACAACGCGGCGGTGACTTACTACAGCCCGGTGGCGACGCTGGTGGAAGTGAAGGTCAACAAGGGTTCGCACGAAGTGTCGGTGCTCAACCATCACTCGTGGGTCGAGTGCGGTCGGGTACTGGTGCCGGAACTGGTCAAGGGTCAGCTCGAAGGCGGCATCGCCATGGGCATCGGCCATGCGCTGATGGAAGAAATGCCGCTGTACGAAGGCGGGCCGGGGGAGGGTGACTGGAACTTCAACCGTTA
>NZ_RCNW01000261.1:15442-17234 GCF_004307605.1 Pseudomonas sp. Sample_24 | reverse complement strand
GGTTTCGACTATCCTCCCCGTGCCGAATTTTTCCGCAAGGAATTGCGTGAGTTCCTGCTGCTGGCGCGTGAAGAGCAGGTCGACCCGTTGACCCTCAAAGGCTCCTACGCCGGGGCCATGGGGCTGCCGCAGTTCATGCCCAGCAGCTTTCGCGCCTATGCGGTGGACTTCGACGGTGACGGCCACATCAATATCTGGAACAGCCCGGACGATGCCATCGGCAGCGTCGCCAGCTACTTCAAGCGCCATGGCTGGGTCGCCGGCGAACCGGTGGTCAGCCGCGCCGATGTGCGGGGCGAACAGGTCGATGCAGGTTTGACCACCGGCATCGAGCCGACAAAAACCGTTGGAGAGTTGCGGGCCTTGGGCTGGTCAAGTCATGATGCGCTGCGCGATGATATGCCGGTTACCGCTTTCCGGCTGGAAGGCGACAAGGGGCCTGAATACTGGATGGGCCTGAAGAATTTTTACGCGATCACGCGTTATAACCGCAGCGTGATGTACGCCATGGCCGTACATCAACTGTCTGAACAGCTGGTCCAAGCACGGGGCGTCAAGTAATGCGGGCATTGCCTATGAATAAACCCCTGAAGCTGATGGCACTTGCCGCGTTGGCAGTGCTGGTCGCCAGTTGTTCGACCAGCCGCCCGCCGGCCCAGAAGTCTCCCACTACCGTGCGCTCGACGCCGGGGCTGGACATCAACCGGGCACACAAGGATGGCGCACCGTGGTGGGATGTCGACGTTTCGCGCATCCCGGATGCCACGCCGACCCTGCACACCGGTCCATACAAGGCCAACCCTTACACGGTGCTGGGCAAAACCTATTTCCCGATTCAAGAATCCAAGACCTACGTACAGTCCGGTACGGCGTCCTGGTACGGCACCAAGTTCCACGGTCAGAACACCGCCAACGGCGAAGTGTATGACCTGTACGGCATGAGTGCTGCACACAAGACCTTGCCATTGCCAAGTTACGTTCGGGTGACCAACCTGGACAACAACAAGACCGTGATCCTGCGCGTCAACGACCGCGGGCCGTTCTATTCGGACCGCATCATCGATTTGTCCTACGCGGCCGCCAAGAAACTCGGTTATGCCGAAACCGGCACTGCGCGGGTCAAGGTCGAAGGCATCGATCCGCAGCAATGGTGGGCCGCCAAGGGCCGTCCGGCGCCTTTAATGCTCAACGAGCCGCAAGTCGCGCAGAATAGCGCGCCGGTCATCACGGCTTCGGCCGGTACAGTCGAACAATGGACTCCGCCGCCGCAGCAACACGCCGCCGCGGTCGTTCCAGTACAAATCGATGCAAAAAAAAACGCTTCTGCACCAGCGTCTGGCCAGTATCTGCAGGTGGGCGCCTTCGCCAACCCGGACGCTGCCGAGCTGCTGAGGTCGAAGCTCAGCGGGATGGTGAGCGCTCCGGTGTTCATCAGCTCGATCGTGCGCAATCAGCAGACCCTGCATCGGGTGCGCCTGGGACCAATCGGTTCACCGGGTGAAATCCAGCAAGTGCAGAACAGCGTGCGCCTGGCCAACCTCGGTTCGCCTAGCGTCGTGACCGAGTAAGCCACTGAGTAACACGTAGAACTTGATTGACGGTTCATCTGCGGTTTTGGGGGGTGAACCAGGTTGTTGGCTCGTCGAAGAACAAAAGCCCGGCAAAGGGTGGCTGGAGTGAGCAACTGAACACGCGATAACCCGTTAGAAGGTTATTTGATTAGTTTTGCCTTCGGGCAGTTTCCATTAGCGATTTCGAGAGACGGATGAACATCACCACCTTTGCCAAACGC
>NZ_RCNW01000261.1:0-15342 GCF_004307605.1 Pseudomonas sp. Sample_24 | reverse complement strand
AGTTTCCATTAGCGATTTCGAGAGACGGATGAACATCACCACCTTTGCCAAACGCCTGTGCCTTCTAGTCCCGCTGCTCCTCTCGCCAGCCGCTTTCGCGGTCGAGATGATGCCGTCCCCACCGCAACTGGCCGCCAAGGCCTACGTGCTCATGGACGCCAGCAGCGGCAACGTGCTGGTCGAAAACAATGGTGACCAGCGTCTGCCGCCAGCCAGCCTGACCAAGCTGATGACCGCGTACATCGCGACGCTGGAAATCCGTCGTGGCCAGATCGGTGAAAACGATCCGGTCACCGTCAGCGAAAACGCCTGGCGTACCGGTGGTTCGCGGATGTTCATCAAGGTCGGCTCGCAAGTCACTGTCAGCGACCTGCTGCACGGCATCATCATTCAGTCGGGCAACGACGCCAGTGTTGCGCTCGCCGAGCACATCGCCGGCAGCGAAGACGCGTTCGCCGACATGATGAACAAAACCGTTGGCGACCTGGGCATGACCAACAGCCACTTCATGAACCCGACCGGTCTGCCGAACCCTGAGCACTACTCGTCGGCTCACGACATGGCCGTGCTGGCTCGCGCAATCATCCACGAAGACCCGGCTCACTACGCGATCTACTCGCAGAAAGAGTTCTTCTGGAACGGCATCAAACAGCCGAACCGTAACCTGCTGCTGTGGCGCGACAAGACGGTCGACGGTCTGAAAACCGGCCACACCGACGAAGCAGGCTACTGCATGGTGTCCTCGGCCGTGCGTGATGGCATGCGTCTGATCGCCGTGGTGTTCGGCACCAACAGCGAAGTGGCTCGCGCCGCCGAGACCCAGAAGCTGCTGACCTACGGGTTCCGCTTCTTCGAAACCCAGACCTTCTATCAGAAAGGCGCCGAGCTGGCTCAGGCTCCTGTCTGGAAAGGCGCCACCAATCAAGTCAAGGCCGGCCTGGCCCAAGACCTGACCATGACCCTGCCCAAAGGCCAGCTGAAAAAGCTCGCTGCCAGCATGACCATGAACCCGCAACTGGTTGCGCCAATCGCCAAGGGCGACGTGATCGGTAAAGTCGAAGTCAAACTGGAAGACAAGGTAGTGCACAGCGCCGACCTGATCGCTCTGGATGGCGTCGAGGAGGGTGGTATCTTCCGCCGCATGTGGGATAGCATCCGTCTATTCTTCTACGGCTTGTTCAACTGATAGTGTGCACCTGCAAAGCCCTGCGCTGATCCGGCGCGGGGCTTTGCCGTCGCCACGGCTTACGCTTACGAGGCCGTTACGCCATGACCGATACCGAAGTAAAGGCGCCCAAGATCGAATTCCCTGCCACTGATTACCCGGTTAAGGTGATTAGCGACACGGGTGTGGGCAACAAGGACAAGATCATCGACATCGTCCGCAAACACGCCAAGATCAATGATGAGCGTGTTGACGAGCGTCAAAGCAGCAACGGTAAATACACCACCATCCAGTTGCACATCGTCGCGACCGACCAGGACCAGCTGTACAACATCAACAGCGAACTGCGGGCCACCGGTTTCGTGCACATGGTGCTGTGATGTCCGGCACGCTGGGCTTTCGCGAGCTCGGCCAGATGGCTTACGAGCCGGTCTGGCATGCCATGCAACGCTTCACCAACGAACGCGGCAGCAGTGCGCCCGACGAGATCTGGCTGGTCGAGCACCCGCCGGTGTTCACGCAGGGCCAGGCCGGCAAGGCCGAGCATTTGCTGTTGCCGGGAGATATTCCGGTGGTGCAGGTCGACCGGGGTGGGCAAGTCACGTACCACGGCCCCGGGCAACTGGTGGCTTACCTGTTGCTCGACGTGCGCAAGCTGGGTTTTGGTGTACGTGATCTGGTGAGCCGCATGGAGTCATGCCTGATCGAGCTGCTTGCCAGCTACGGCGTGACCGCAGTGGCCAAACCGGACGCGCCGGGTGTTTATGTCGACGGTGCGAAAATCGCTTCCCTGGGTCTGCGGATCCGCCACGGTTGTTCCTTTCATGGCCTGGCCCTGAACGTGGATATGAACCTGGAACCGTTTCGACGGATTAATCCCTGCGGCTACGCCGGGCTGGCGATGACCCAGCTGAGCGATCACGCAGGATCGATTGAATTTGCCGAGGTAAGTGCCCGGCTGCGCGCGCAGCTCGTCAAACACCTCGACTATGCTGAGCAGACGACCCTAACGGGCGGAATCGACTGATATGACTACTGATGCAGTGCAAACCATGATCCCGACGCTCGACGTGACCGAGCGCCCGGCCCCGCGTCCCAAGGTTGAAGCCGGCGTCAAGCTGCGCGGCGCCGAGAAGGTTGCACGCATTCCGGTAAAGATCATTCCGACCACCGAACTGCCGAAAAAGCCTGACTGGATCCGCGTGCGCATCCCGGTATCCCCGGAAGTCGACCGCATCAAGGCGCTGTTGCGCAAGCACAAGCTGCACAGCGTGTGCGAAGAAGCGTCCTGCCCGAACCTGGGCGAGTGCTTCTCCGGTGGCACCGCAACCTTCATGATCATGGGCGACATCTGCACCCGTCGCTGCCCGTTCTGCGACGTCGGCCACGGCCGTCCGAAGCCACTGGACGTCAACGAGCCGCAAAGCCTGGCCATTGCCATCGCCGACTTGCGCCTGAAATACGTGGTGATCACTTCGGTAGACCGCGACGACCTGCGTGACGGTGGTGCCCAGCACTTCGCCGACTGCATCCGTGAAATCCGCAAGCTGTCGCCAAACGTGCAGCTGGAGACTTTGGTTCCGGACTACCGTGGCCGCATGGACATCGCCCTGCAGATCACCGCCGCCGAGCCGCCGGATGTGTTCAACCACAACCTGGAAACCGTGCCGCGCCTGTACAAGGCTGCGCGTCCGGGTTCGGATTACCAGTGGTCGCTGACCCTGCTGCAACGCTTCAAGCAGATGATGCCGCACATTCCGACCAAGTCCGGCCTGATGCTGGGTCTGGGTGAAACCGACGAAGAAGTCATCGAAGTCATGAAGCGCATGCGCGAGCACGACATCGACATGCTGACCCTGGGTCAATACCTGCAACCTTCGCGCAGTCACTTGCCGGTCCAACGTTTCGTGCACCCGGACACCTTCGCCTGGTTCGCCGAGGAAGGTTACAAGATGGGCTTCAAGAACGTCGCTTCCGGTCCGCTGGTACGCTCGTCGTACCACGCCGACGAGCAGGCGAAGCTGGTCAAGGCCGAGCTGATGTCGTCCTGATCTGCTGAAAAGAAACAAAATCCGCCCGCAAGGCATCAAGGCTTGCGGGCGTTTTTTTTGGCATGCCCACGGCCACTGGCGTTTTTTCCTGCAACCTGCGGGGCGACGATCCCTCTTCTGTTTGTCCCCGTTCCTGACTACTGTGTGCTCAAGTGTTCACGCAGGGAGATTCACGGATGACCGTTCGACCGACTCACACGCTTTGTCCTCACACCCCGGTTCCGGCCTTGCCGTCGGAAGGGGTGATCGCTGTCATTGCGCCTGCCGGGCCGGCACCGCTGGACACGGACAAAGCCGTGCAATGGATGCGCGCCCGCGGCTATACGCTGAAGGTGTTTCCCGGCGTCTATGAGCGGGACGGCTACCTCGCCGGGAGCGATGATGTGCGCCTCAATGACTTGCACGCGGCGTTCGCCGACAGCGAAGTCGACGCCATCATTTGCTTGCGCGGTGGTTATGGCACGCCGAGGTTGCTCGATCGCATCGATTTCCAGCTGCTGCGCAGTAACGCCAAGCCCTTCATCGGCTACAGCGATATTACAGCGCTGCACCTGGCGATCAGTCGCTACGCGGGATTTGTGACATTTCACGGCCCGTTGCTCAACGCCGATCTGCTGGGTGGCCGGCAAAAGCCGACCGAGCCGTCTTTTTTCAACATGCTGCGAGGGCAGGTCAAGGCGGGTAGCTTATTGGCCCATCCGGCGGCCTATCCCTTGACCACGGTTGAACCGGGCATCGCCCATGGGCGTTTACTGGGGGGCAATCTGTCGATGATCGCCGCGACCATGGGCACGCCCTACGAAATGGATGCCGAGGGCGTCATTCTGTTCATTGAAGACATCAACGAGCCGCTGTATCGCGTCGACCGTCTACTGACTCACCTGCGACTGGCCGGCACGCTGGGCAAGTTGCGTGGGGTGTTGGTGGGTGATGTGGCGGGGGTTGAGGTGCCGGCGCTGGAGCAGTTGCTCAAGCAAATGTTCGGGCCTTTGCGGATTCCGGTGTTGTCCGGATGGCGCAGCGGTCATTGCGATCCGAACCTGACGCTGCCGATGGGGGCGCTGGTCAGGCTGGATGCAGGGAACAAGGAGTTGGTGGTGGAGCAGGATGTGGTGATCAAGCCTTAGGTGCTTGTCGCCTGATAGACAGCTTTCGCGGGCAAGCCTCGCTCCTGCAGGTTGCGAAAACCCTGTAGGAACGAGGCTTGCCCGCGTTGCTTTCAGCGGTTGCGCAAACCTTCCAGCAACTTGTGCGTCGGGTATCCGTCCGCCGGCCAGCCAAACGACTGCTGGGCACTGCGAATCGCTTTGCGGGTGTTGGCGCCGATTATGCCGTCGGCGGTACCCGCATCGTACTTCTGTGCGCTCAGCAGGTTTTGCAGCTCGATCCGCTCAGTTCGGCTCAGCGGCAAATCATCCTTTGGCCAAGTGCCGCTGATCAGGCCCGCGCCATTGAATCGCTCGGACAACAGGCTGACGCCCAAGGCGTAGGACGATGAGTTGTTGTATTTGAGAATGGCGCGGAAGTTGTCCAGCACCAGGAAGGCCGGGCCACGGTAGCCCGCTGGTAGCAGCAGCGCTGCGGACAAGTGTTCGGAACCTGCCGGGACCTGGCGGCCGTTGGGCAGCGAGACGCCCAGTTGCTGCCATTCGGCGACGCTCTTGCGGATTGTGCCGTCGGCCAGCACGTAGTTGAAGCTGCCCGGCAATTGCACTTCAAAGCCCCACGGTTGGCCTCTCTGCCATCCGGAGCTTTGCAGATAGTGCGCGGTCGAAGCCAGGGCGTCGGTGGCGCTGCCCCAGATGTCGCGTCGGCCGTCGCCATCGAAATCCACGGCGTGAGTGTTGTAGGTGGTCGGGATGAACTGGGTCTGGCCCATGGCGCCAGCCCAGGAGCCGAGCATTTTTTCTGGCTCGATATCACCCTGTTGCAGAATTTGCAGCGCAGCAATCAATTGCGCGTGGGCGAATCCTGGGCGACGACCTTCGTAAGCCAGGGTTGCCAACGA
The DNA here is from genome assembly GCF_004307605.1 of Pseudomonas sp. Sample_24. Lineage (NCBI taxonomy): Bacteria > Pseudomonadati > Pseudomonadota > Gammaproteobacteria > Pseudomonadales > Pseudomonadaceae > Pseudomonas > Pseudomonas sp. Sample_24. The sequence goes on along the minus strand of NZ_RCNW01000261.1, from coordinate 10,118 downwards.
ATTGATCACTGACTTGCTGCCCTGGAACTGGCCGAAGTTGCTTTCCATGCCCCACACGGCAACGAGGGCCTGACGATCAACGCCATAACGCTGTTCGATGCTCTGCAGGATGTCGGCGTACTGTTCGACCAGTGCCTGGCCTTTGCGAACCCGCAGCGGCGACACGGCGCCATCGAGGTATTCCCACACCGGTTTTGCGAATTCCGGTTGGCTGCGATCGGCACGAATCACGCTGGGGTCGAGGCTGACATTGGCAAAGGCGCGGTCGAACAGGTCGGCACGAATGCCGGCGGCCAGGGCATCCTTGCGGAAACCGGCCTGCCATTCGGCGAAGGTCTGGGTCGGCTGGATGTCGAGGTTTTCACCGTTCGGTACCACCGGCGGTACAACCGCGGGGGCGGTGGCGACTGGCAGGGTCTTCAATGGCTGGGCGTCGGCGGCGGTGGGTTTTTCCGCGCAGGCGACTAGCAAAACGAGGCTGGAGGCAGCAATCAATTGGCGCAGGTGCCAACGACGGGAAAGACAAAGGGGCATGCACGGGTCCAGGGAAAACGGATCAGGTGCAGACCTTAACATGTTGAGCGGATGCATGCCTTTCAGGCTGCCAGAAAGTAAGAAGCCTCCCAGTTGTCAGACTGGAAGGCTTCGCGGCGGTAGCTGCCTTTGCCCTTGCCGGCTCGTTCCTGACGGCTGCGGAACAATGGCTGGGCGATGATGGATTTGGCCTTGTTGGGGCCGCGTTTGGACGGCTTTTTGCTCATGATGGACTCTCGCAAGTAAAGGTTTTTTGCGGGGCAAATCATCGGCTCAAGCGAGGCTTCTGTCTAGTCCCTAGGTTGTGCAGGAAATGTGAATCGTGGCGAGGGAGCTTGCTCCCGCTCGGCTGCGCAGCAGTCGCAAATGGGCAAGCGGGGCTTTTCTGAAGAAACGCGATGGGTGGACTGGGTCGCTTCGCAACCCGGCGGGAGCAAGCTCCCTCGCCACAAAAGCGTTACTCGGCAGGCAACGTCAAACGCTGGCCAGCCATCAACAGCGTCAACCGACTCAAGCTCATCCACGGCGAACCCGCCGCCTGGCCCTTGATCTGCGCGTCGATGCGTTGCGCTTCCAACAGCAACTGCGCCCAACGTGGCGCCGAGTAGCGTTGCAAGGCTTTGCTCATCAGCGGTTTACGTTTGTCCCAAACCGGTGGTTTGGCCTGGCTGAAGGCTTTGTCCAGCGGCGTACCCTGGCTGTATTGCAACGAAATGTTGGCCAGCAGTCGCAGCTCGCGAGCCAAAGCCCAGAGGATCACCGGCGGCTCGACACCTTCACCGCGCAATCCTTCGAGCATGCGCAGGGCGTGGGCGGCCTCGCCGTTGAGGATCGCATCGGTCAACCCGAAGACATCGAATCGCGCACTGTCGGCTACCGCAGCCTGCACGGTTTCGACCGTGATCTGACCGCCCTCGGCCATCAGCTTGAGTTTTTCGATTTCCTGGGCCGCCGCCAGCAAATTGCCTTCGACCCGTGCGGCAATCAGTTCAACGGCGTCCTGGCTGGCAGACAAGCCAGCCTGGGACAAGCGCTGACGGATCCAGCTCGGCAACTGGCTGACATCCACCGGCCAGATTTGCACGAACTGGGTCTGTGCGCCTTCGACCAGTGCTTTGCCCCACTTGGTTTTCTGCGCACTGCCGTCGAGCTTGGGCAGGCTGATCAACAGCAGCGTGTCTTCGGCCGGCCGTGAGCAGTACTCGATGAGTGCGGCAGCGCCTTTGTCACCGGGCTTGCCTGAGGGCAGGCGCAGCTCCAGCAGGCGCTTTTCGGCGAACAGCGACATGCTCGCACCGGCTTGCAGCAACGTGCCCCAGTCGAAACTGGCGTCGGCGGCGAACACCTGGCGTTCATCGAAACCCTGTTGACGGGCGGCGGTGCGGATGGCGTCGGCGGCTTCCTGACACAGCAAGGGGTCATCGCCGCTGATCACATAGACCGGCGCGAGGGCACCTTGCAGGTGTTTGGCGAGTTGGGCGGGCGCGAGTTTCATAAGAGAGGGCGAACGGGGCGCCTGAGCGCCCCGCAAGTCTTACTGCTGCGGCAGTTCGATAGGCGACTGACGCGGGGTTTCCGCTTCAGCCTTCTGCGCCGCTTCCAGCGCGGCGGCTTCGGCCTTGGCCTTGGCTTCGGCAGTCTGTTGCAGTTGGGCCAACTGGGTCGGCGTGATCTGCTGCAAGCGCAGCATCATGCGTTGCACCAGCTCGCGACGCATTTCCTTGCGCGCATCGGCGGCCTCCTGGTCAGACCCCACCAGGTTGTTGCCGTCGTGGATGAAGACCTTCTGTACTTCAAGCTTGTCGTCGATCAGCGACAGGTTGCCCTGGCTGAGGATCCTGTAGCTGAGCACGGTGTTCAACTGATACTCGCCCGTCCGACCGGCGCCGGCATAGCTGAGGATGCGCTGGGATTCCTGTTCGTCGGCCAGGAACAGCTTGTAAGGCGCGCCGCTGTAGACCTTGACGCCGCTGCTTTGCAGAACCTGGCGCAGTTGGGTGACGGTGTCGCCGTAAGCGTTACGGGCGCTCAGGTCGAGTTCCGTGATCGCCAGTTCGGTGGTGCCGGTGCCGCGCAGCTGGAAACCGCAGGCGCTCAACAGGACCGCGAGGCCCATCACCAGCAAGTTGCGTTTGATCATTGTGTTGCTCCCCTTGAAACCATGTGGGCCGATCATGCGGCCCGAAAGGTTTTACTTGGCGCCAGGCAGGGCCTGGCGCCCGATCCAATTAGCTGGCGACGATGTTGACCAGTTTCCCGGGCACCACAATCACTTTACGAATGGCCAGACCATCGACAAAGCGCAGCACGTTTTCGTTGGCGCGTGCGGCGGCTTCGACTTCTTCACGGGTCGCGGTGGCCGGCATTTCGATCTGGCCCCGCAGCTTGCCGTTGACCTGAATGACCAGCGTCAGGCTGTCCTGCACCAGTGCGCTGTCGTCCTGTACCGGCCAACCGGCGTCGATCACAGGATCAGCGTGACCCAGCTGATTCCAAAGCTCGTGGCTGATGTGCGGTGTGATCGGTGCCAGCAACAGCGTCACGGTTTCCAGGCCTTCGTGAATCAGTGCACGATCCTGTTCGGTGGCTTGTGCGGCTTTTTCCAGAACGTTCATCAGCGTCATCACCTGGGCGATGGCGGTGTTGAATTTGTGGTTCTGGCCGACGTCCTGGCTGGCTTGCTTGATGGCCAGGTGGATCGAGCGACGCACAGCTTTCTGTTCGTCATTCAGGCTGGCAACGTCGAGTTTGCCCGGCAGGCCCTGGCTGACATGTGCCTGAGCCAGACGCCAGACGCGCTTGAGGAAACGGTGCGAACCTTCCACGCCGGAGTCGGACCATTCCGCGCTCATGTCGGGTGGCGAAGCGAACATCATGAAAAGGCGGCAGGTGTCTGCGCCGAACTGGTCGATCATCGACTGTGGGTCGACGCCGTTGTTCTTTGACTTGGCCATCTTCTCGGTGCCGCCGATTTCCACCGGCAAACCGTCGGATTTCAATTTGGCGCTGATGACCTTGGCTTTGCTGTCGCGTTCGAGTTCAACGTCCGCCGGGTTGAACCAGGTGTAAGCACCGTTGGCTTCGCGGCGATAGTACGTCTCGGCGATCACCATGCCCTGGGTCAGCAGGTTCTTGAACGGCTCGTTGGAGCTCACCAGGCCTTCGTCGCGCATCAGCTTGTGGAAGAAGCGTGCGTAGAGCAGGTGAAGAATCGCGTGCTCGATACCGCCGATGTACTGATCCACCGGCAACCAGTGGTCGGCCGCCGATTTTTCCACCAGGCCACCTTCAAAGTGCGGCGAGGCGTAGCGCGCGTAGTACCACGAGGACTCGACGAAGGTGTCCATGGTGTCGGTTTCACGCTTGGCAGGCTGGCCGCATTTCGGGCAGCTGCATTCGTAGAACTCGGGCATGCGCGCCAGTGGCGAACCGGCGCCGTCCGGTACGACATCTTCCGGCAACACGACGGGCAGTTGATCTTCCGGTACCGGAACGTCGCCGCAGGCCGCGCAGTGAATGATCGGGATCGGGCAGCCCCAGTAGCGCTGACGGCTGATGCCCCAGTCGCGCAGGCGGAATTGGGTGCGCGAGGCGCCCAGTGATTTCTTGATCAACGCCACTTCAATCGCGTCGAAAGCGCCGGCGAAGTCCAGGCCGTCAAACTCGCCGGAATTGATCAGTGTGCCGTGTTCACCATAGGCGTCTTGCCATGGCGCCGGATTGGTGTCGCCAGCGCTGGTGCGCACCACCGACTTGACCGGCAGGTTGTACTTGTGGGCGAATTCGAAATCGCGCTCGTCGTGGGCCGGAACCGCCATGACCGCACCATCGCCGTAGTGCATCAGTACGTAGTTGGCGACCCACACCGGCAGTTTTTCGCCCGTCAGCGGGTGCTCGACGAACAGGCCGGTCGGCAGGCCTTTCTTCTCTTGAGTGGCAACGTCGGCTTCAGCCACGCTACCGCCCTTGCATTCAGCGATGAACGCTTGCAGCTCAGGGTTGTTCTGTGCGGCCAGGGTAGCCAGGTGGTGCTCGGCAGCCACAGCGACGTAAGTCGCGCCCATCAAGGTGTCCGGACGGGTGGTGAATACCTTGAGTGTGCCGGCTTCGCCGATGGAATCGACGTTGTACGGGAATTGCACTTCCATGCCGCGGGACTTGCCGATCCAGTTGCGCTGCATGGTCTTGACCTGTTCAGGCCAGCCCGGCAGATCATCGAGACTCTCCAGCAGTTCATCCGCGTAGGCGGTGATCTTGAAGTAGTACATCGGGATTTCGCGCTTTTCGATCAGCGCGCCGGAGCGCCAGCCGCGACCGTCGATTACCTGTTCGTTGGCCAGTACCGTCTGGTCGACCGGGTCCCAGTTCACGGTGCCGCTTTTCTTGTAGATCACGCCTTTTTCGAACAGGCGAGTGAACAGCCATTGTTCCCAGCGGTAGTAATCGGGTTTGCAAGTGGTCACTTCACGCGACCAGTCCACCGCCAGGCCCAGGCTGCGCAGCTGGTTTTTCATGTAGGCGATGTTTTCGTAGGTCCACTTGGCGGGCGCTACGTTGTTCTTCATCGCGGCGTTCTCCGCCGGCATGCCGAAGGCGTCCCAACCCATCGGTTGCAGAACGTTCTTGCCTTGCATGCGCTGGTAGCGGGAGATCACGTCGCCGATGGTGTAGTTGCGCACGTGCCCCATGTGTAGCTTGCCGCTGGGGTAAGGGAACATCGACAGGCAGTAGTAAGTCTCCTTGCCTGGCTGTTCACTGACTTCAAAGGACTTTTGCTCGTCCCAGAACGACTGGGCGGCGGCTTCGATTTCACGGGGCTGATATTGTTCGTGCATGGCTACTTTTTGAACTGAATAGGGGTGGCCTAATCCTCTTCAATGCGACGCTGGACGGTAAGGGCGCCAATTCGGCGTTTCCGTGCCCAGACGAGCTGGAAGTGGAGTTACAGGAAGCGCCGTAGCATACATGACCGTGCTCTATCGAGGGAAACCCTGATTGCTGCCACGCGTCTTGCGAAAAACGCCGCGAGGGCCGTTGGTCGCGGCGCTCAGCCGGTTTGTTCATGGAAGCTAAGCTCTAACTGGGGAGTAGGTCTTATCTTCCAATGAGGTGAGGGATGGTTGAGTCACGACGCAAAGCTACAAAACCGGAGTTGTACGAAAGACTGATTGATCGTCTTGGATTGGCCCTGGAAGCGGCGAAAACCGCAGGCCGGTTGCGTGATGAACGTCCGCTGGAGCTGGAATTGCGTGGTTTGAGCCCCGCTGAGTTTGCTTTGGTCAAGGCGTATCTGGATCGCAGTGAGCGTGAGACACACGGATGCTTGTCCGAGGCAGTAAAGCAACTCGACGCACCACGCTCAGCCAAGATTATCTGGCTCAAGGACAAGGTACCTGGCAGAGACGCGGTAAAGGTCCGGTCTATGCAGTTCAAGTAGGTATCGAGCCATGCTCCAGGGTTTTTTGAAGCATAGTCCTTGCGTATTCATTGTCGCACTGCATCAACCCACTTAGGCTTCGGGCATCTTTATGGAGATGCTCGATGCCTTTTCGTTATTTCGTGAAACAACTTCTCTTGCCGCCGGGCCTTCTGTTGCTGCTGCTGGCGCTTGCCTGGTGGTGGCGCCGCTCCAGACCAAAGTTGGCCGCCGTGTGTTTTGCCTTGGGTTTTGGCGGCTTTTGGCTGATGAGCTTGCCGATTTTCGTGCAATGGAGCGCGGCACTGCTGGAGCGAGAGCCGCCGCTGGCGCTCAGCGAATGGGCAACACTGGCGCAACACGCTGATGCGATTGTGGTGCTGGGCTCGGGGCGCGAGCGCGGTGATTCGGCTTGGGGCGCCGATCAGCCGACCGGGGTGGGCCTGGAACGTCAACGCTATGCCGCGCGGCTGGCCAAAGCTTCAGGCCTGCCGATCTTGACCAGTGGCGGTTTGCATTACGGTACGCCACCCACCGAGGCCCAATTGATGGCTGACTCCTTGCGCGATGATTTCGGCGTGTCGGTGCGCTGGCAGGAAGGTCGTAGCCGCACGACCTGGGAAAACGCGCAGTTCAGTGCCCAGGTGCTGTTACCCGAAGGGGTCAAGCGCGTGGTGCTGGTGACTCACGCCTGGCACATGCCGCGAGCAGCCTGGAGTTTCCGCAAGGCCGGGTTTGAGGTGGTGCCGGCACCGATGGGCTTTTTGGGAACGGACAACGCCCGACCGCTGGGTGGCTGGTTGCCAGAGTTCAAGTCGATCTGGCAGAGCGGGCAGATGATGAACGAGGCGGTGGGGCAGGTGGGGTATTCGTTGTTTTATCGATAGGTCTATCGATTGACAACCTGTGGCGAGGGAGCAAGCTCCCCTGCCACAATAGCCCTTTCGCCACAAAAGGCCCGCTCATCACATAGGCAGGTCAGGTTTAAACGGTCTTGGCCATCCGGTTAGCGACCAATGCCCAGGCAAACAGCAACACGCAGGTGATGATCAGCGGCCAGGAGCGCCATTGCAGGTAAGGCGTCAGGTTGTGCATCGGCACCACTTCGCCATACAAAATGCCACGCTCGAACTGCGGAATCTGCTCGGTGATCTGCCCAAACGGGTTGATCAGCCCGGTGACGCCGTTGTTGGTAGCGCGGATCATCCAGCGTCCGGCCTCCAGTGCGCGCATCTGCGCCATCTGCAAGTGTTGCAGCGGGCCGATGGAGGTGCCGAACCAAGTGTCGTTGCTGATCGTCAGCAGCAGGTCGCTTTGCGCGGCCAGGCCAGCGGCGAACTCCGGGTAGACGACTTCGTAGCAGATGTATGGCGCGATCTGATACCCCTTGGCTTGCAGCATCGGCTGATCGGCCGGGCCGCGGGCAAAGTCCGACATTGGCAGGTCAAAGAACGCAATCAGCCCGCGCAACACGTCCTGCAACGGCACGTATTCGCCAAACGGCACCAGTTTTTGCTTGAGGTAAGTGCCGTCGCCTTCACCGACGACGGTTATGCCGTTGAAGTAGCGCTTCTGCTGATGGACCACTTCTCGGATTGGCACACCGGTAATCAGGGCCGAATCCCGATTTGCCGCGAACTCACCCATCATGTCCAGGTAGCCCTGGGCGGACTCCTTGAGCACAGGGACTGCGGTCTCCGGCCAGATCAACAGGTCGACGCGCTTGGAACTCATGCTCATGTCACGGTACAGCGCAAGCTGTGCATTGAGCTGCGCCGGGTCCCACTTCATGCTCTGTTCGATGTTGCCCTGAATCGCCGCGACACTCAGGGGGGCGCCCGACGGGCTGGTCCAGGCGTGGTGCTTCAAGGCCATGCCGGCGATCCACGGAGCGACCAGCAACAATGCACCGATCACGATGAAGCCTTTACTCCCGGCGCGGATCAGACGCACGCCGTTGTAGATCAGGGCCGCGGTCAGGGCCAGGGAGAAGGAAATCAGCCACATCCCGCCGACGGGGGCGAGCCCGGCCAGCGGGCCATCGAGCTGGCTGTAACCGGAATACAGCCAGGGGAAACCGGTCAGGAACCAGCCGCGAAAGGCTTCCTGGCCGACCCAGAGCGCCGCAAACGCCAGGGCATCCGCCAGCGGAGCTTCGTTGCGTCGCAGCCAGCGCGCCCAAAGCCAGGCCGGCAGGGCGAAGAACCAGGCAATCGCCGCCGTGAAGATCAGCATCAGAAAACCGGCCAGCAGCACCGATGCGCCACCGAAGTGGTGAATGCTGTAGTAGATCCAGCTGGTACCGGCACCAAACAGGCCGAAGCCGAAGCACCAGCCACGGCCCAGGGCCTGGCGTGGTGTCAGCTCGCGCAGGCCGGCATAGAAAAGCCCGACGGCCAGCAATGCCAGTGGCCAGATATCGAATGGCGCAAGCGCCAGGGTGGTGATTGCACCGGCCGCCACGGCCAGCAGGTTACCGGGCCAGCCGGGGCGGGTTGTCCAGCGCATTTCAATCCTTAGCGAGCAATGGGCGTCAGGCGCAGCAAGTGAATCCGACGGCTGTCGGCATTCAGGATACGGAAACGGTAGGTGCCGATTTCGGTGATTTCGTTGCGTTTGGGCAGGTGCCCGAACGCGCTCATCACCAGGCCGCCGACGGTGTCGAACTCGTCATCGGAAAATTCGCTGTCGAAGAACTCGTTGAAATTCTCGATCGGCGTCAGGGCTTTGATCAGGAAGTCACCGCTGGGCAGCGGCTTGATGTAGCTGTCTTCTTCGACGTCGTGCTCGTCCTCGATATCGCCGACGATCTGTTCCAGCACGTCTTCGATCGTCACCAGACCGGCCACGCCGCCGTATTCGTCAATGACGATGGCCATGTGGTTGTGGTTGGCGCGGAACTCGCGCAGCAACACGTTCAGGCGCTTGGACTCCGGCACGAAGGTGGCCGGGCGCAGCAGATCCTTGATGTTGAAGCTGTCGCCGTTCTCCTTGAGGATCAACGGCAGCAAGTCCTTGGCCAACAACACGCCCATTACGTCATCGTGGCTTTCGCCGATGACCGGGTAACGGGAGTGAGCCGAGTCGACGACGGCCGGGAGGAACTCGCGGGGTGTCTGGGTCGCCTTGATGCTGATCATCTGCGAACGCGGGACCATGATGTCCCGTACTTGCAGGTCTGCAACCTGGATGGCGCCTTCGACGATGGCCAGCGCTTCGCTGTCCAGCAACTTGTTTTGATGTGCATCGCGCAGCAGCTCCAGCAGCTCCTGGCGGTTTTTCGGCTCGTGGGCAAAAGCCTGGGTGAGCTTACCCAGCCATGACTTCTGCCCGTTGCTCGATCGATCTTCGCTCATAGCGATTACTCTGAATCCTTTGTTGTTTCGGTAGGGAATGCGTCGGTTTCGTCGTCCGCGTACGGATCGGGAAAGCCCAGTTCAGCAAGCAACGTTCGTTCCAGTGCTTCCATTTCTTCGGCTTCCTCGTCATCTATATGGTCGTAACCCAACAGATGCAAGCAGCCATGAATCACCAGATGTGCCCAATGGGCCTTGAGTTCCTTGCCTTGTTCAGCAGCTTCGCGTTCAACCACGGCCACGCAGATCACCAGATCGCCCAGTAGCGGGATGTCGAGAAACTCGTCCGGCACGTCCGCCGGGAACGACAGGACGTTGGTCGCGTAATCCTTTTGCCGCCAGGTGTGGTTCAGCTCGCGGCCTTCGGCTTCGTCGACCAGGCGAATGGTCATTTCCGAATCCGCCGTACGCTGGCGCAGGGCCAGTTCGCACCACTGGCGGAACTCGGCTTCGCTAGGGGCGCTGGCTTCGGTGGCGATTTGCAGGTCAAGCTCAAGCATCGCGGCGGCTTTCCCTGGCGGCTGCATCGTCGGCCGCTTTGGTTTCGAAACGCTCGTAGGCTTCGACAATCCGCTGCACCAGCGGATGTCGCACGACGTCCTTGGGCTGGAAGTGGGTGAAGCTGATGCCCGGCACATCCTTGAGCACTTCAATCACGTGGTGCAGACCGGACTTGGTGCCGCGGGGCAGGTCGACCTGAGTGATGTCGCCGGTGATGACCGCGGTGGAGCCGAATCCGATCCGGGTCAGGAACATTTTCATCTGCTCGACCGTGGTGTTCTGGCTCTCGTCGAGAATGATGAAGCTGTTGT